>JALUUN010000643.1 GCA_027021325.1 Planctomycetota bacterium | reverse complement strand
CTGCACCGACGGCATCAGCTTCCTGCCGACTCTTCTGGGCCGGCCTGAGGAGCAGCGCGAGCACGACTACCTCTACTGGGAACACGCCGGCCGGCAGCAGGCGGTTCGCATCGGCCGCTGGAAGGCCCTGCGCCTGCGCCCCTCGGCGCCGATCCAGCTCTTCGACCTGGAGGCGGACCCGGCCGAGACCACGGATCTCGCCGCTGAGCACCCGGCTCTGGTGGAAGCCGCCGCCCACCTCTTCCGGACCGTGCGCACCGAGAACCCCTGGTTCCCCCTGCGCACCGACTGAGCAAGGAAGGACCCCGGCCGCCGCGCGGGCGGGTCGGGGTCCGGGACCCATCCAGGAGGAGACTCAGGCGGGCTGCGTCTGACCGCCGTAGATCTGGCGCATGAGGTCCGTGAACATCGGGAACAGGAGGGCCTGCGGCCCGTCGCTCAGGGCCTTCTCGGGCTCGGGGTGGATCTCGACGATCATGCCATGCGGGCCGACGGCGTGGGCCGCCAGCGCCAGAGGCATGACCAGATCGCGCTTGCCGGCGGCGTGGCTCGGGTCCACGACGATGGGCAGGTGGGTCATCTGCTTGAGGAGCGGGATGGCCCCGAGGTCGAGGGTGTTGCGGGTGTGGGTCTCGAAGGTGCGGATGCCGCGTTCGCAGAGGATCACCTGGTGGTTGCCCTGGGCGAGGATGTACTCGGCGGCGTTCAGGAATTCCTCGATGGAGGCCGAGAGGCCGCGCTTGAGCATCACCGGGCGGTCCACCTTCCCGCACTCCTTGAGGAGGGAGAAGTTCTGCATGTTGCGGGCGCCGATCTGCAGGATGTCGGCGTATTCGGCCACCGGCCGCACGTCCTCGGTGGTCAGGACCTCGGTGATCACCGGCAGGCCGTAGGTGCGGCCGGCCTCGACCAGGAGTTCCAGGCCCTCGTAGCCGAGGCCCTGGAAGGAATAGGGGCTGGTGCGCGGCTTGAAGCAGCCGCCGCGCAGGACGTGGCCGCCGCTTTCCTTCACATGACGGGCGCAGGCCAGGATCTGATCGCGGTTCTCGACCGAGCAGGGGCCGGCCATCATCACGAACTCCGGGCCGCCGATCTCGACGCCCTGGACGTGGATGACCGTGTCCTCGGCCTTGGTCTCGCGGCTGGCCAGACGGTAGCTCTTGGGCTTCTTCTTCGGCGCCGTCTTGTTCGCCGCCGCGCTCCCGTTGCCATTGGACGGGACCTGGACCTCGGCGGCGCCGGCCTGCAGGAAGGCCCGGGTGCTCGGCGTCGTCCGCGGCCGCATCTCGCTCGGGTAGGAGCCGAGAACCTTGAGGTACCCGGTCACCGAGCGCAGCTGGTCCAGCATCTCCTGGATGTGCTCGGAGGCGATGTTGCCTTCGAAGTCCACGTAGAAGAGGTAGTCGAAGGGCGAGCCGGGCTTGGGGCGCGACTCGAGCTTCGTCAGGTTGACGTTGTGGTCGTGGAAGACGTGCAAGGCCTTGAGCAGGCTGCCCGGCCGGCTCGGCACCGAGAGGATCAGGGAGGTCCGCGCCGGCACCCGGGGGTCCACCTGGACCGGCTCCTTGGCGACCACGAGGAAGCGGGTGTAGGTCTCCGCCTGGTCCGAGATGTTGCGCTCCAGGACCTTCAGGCCGTAGATGCGGGCCGCCTCCTCCGGGCCGATGGCTGCCTGGCTCAGATCCTGGTCGTCCCGGATCTTCTGCATGGCCAGCGCGGTGTCGGCGTAGTACTCCCGCTGCACATGGGGCATGCGCGCCAGGAAACGCGTGCACTGGTTGAGCGCCATGGGGTGGGAGTAGATGCGCCGGATGCGTGACAGCGGCACGTCCTCCAGGGCCACCAGGCTGCTCTGGATCTCGAGAACCTCCTCGCCGACCACGGCGAGGTCGGTGCGGTTGAGGAGGTCGTAGACCTCGTTGATGGAGCCGGCAAAGGTGTTCTCGACCGGCAGGATCCCGAAGTCCGCGGCGCCCTCGGAGACCGCCTCCAGGACCTCGTCGAGGGTGCCATAGCCCTGGATGCTGACCTCTTCGCCGTGGCTCGCGAAATGTTTGCAGGCGGCGAGGTGGGAGTAGGCGCCCTCCTGCCCCTGGAAGGCGACCCGCCGGACCGGCGCGCCGCGGGGGTTGACCTTGTCTTGAAGCAGACGCTGCTGGGTGCGCAGGGAGTGATCAATGATCTCCTGGAAGATCCGCGTGACGTAGTGGCCTTCGAGTCCGAGCTCGCGCCCCTTGCGGATGAGCTCCTCGAGCATGTCCTCCTCGCGGGTGGAGTCCCGGAGGGGGCGGCCTTCCTGGTCCTTGGCTTCCAGGACCTGGCGCACCGCCTCTTCCCGCTCCCGGAGGAGAGACAGGAGGCGCGCGTCCAGATCGCTGATCTGGCTGCGAATCGAAGAAAGATCCATGAGGATCCTGGTCTGAGGGGAGGGGAGGGGAATGGGGAGCGACCGTCCTTCATCGGCCGGACCGGCTCCAGGTCGAAGTATACTTCCCGAAATCGGAGGCAACGGCCCGAGGAAGCGGCGCGGCGGCCTTCCTTGCCCGGGGCGAGGACGGCCTTTCCGCCCGCGCCTCCGGGGAAGGTGCGGGACCGGCCCGGTGCGCGCAACAGGCTGCCCGGAAGCGCGCTTCAGAGGGCAGCCAAGCGCCGCGCGGCGCTCCGGACTTCACCCCGGGCGGCCGCGGAGTTCTTCGGGCACGCCCGCCTAGACTGTCCGCGGGCTTCCCCGGCGCGAGCTCCCCGCCCGGGATCCGCCTGCCGCCCCTCTTCCATGCGCCTCCTGGCCGTCCCGCTCGTCCTCGTCCTCCTCGCCGGGCTCGCCCTCATGCTCTGGCCCGGCGAGGAGGCAGCACCCGATCCGGCGGCCGGACCGGCGGCCGCCTGGCCGGCGGAACCGGAGCCCGCACGCCCGGCCCCGCCCTCGGGTCCCGCGCCCGAAGTGGAGGCCCCGGCCCGGAGCGAGGAGAGCGTCTCCCCCGGCGGCCGCCTCGTGGAACCGGCCTGGGTCGTGAGCGGCCGCTTGCTGACGGAAGAGGGCCGGCCCGCGGCCGGTGCCACCGTTCTCCTCCCCCTGCGCCGGACGGCGCCGCCGGGGGCCCAGACCGCCCGCGCCCGCACCGGCGCCGACGGCCGCTTCCGTCTGCGCTGGACGGCTCTCCATCAGCAGCCGGAGCTGCGCCTGGAAGTCCTCGGCGACGATCTGCAGCTCGCCCGCCTGCGCGCCCCGGCCTCGGGCCCGCGCCTCGACCTCGGCGATCTCGCTCTTCCCGCCGAGCGCAGCCTGGACGCCGTCCTCCTCGGACCGGACGGCGAGCCCCTGGCCGGAGCGGAGGTCGGCGTGCGCGACCCGGTCTTCACCCCCTTCGGCCGTACCGACGCCGAGGGCCGCTTCCGCTGGACCTCGCGCAGCCGCCTGCGCGTCCTCGGCGTGCGCCACGAGGGGCTTCTCTACTGGTTCGGCGTCCCTCTGGGCCGGCCGGTCCAGGAGTTCCGCCTGGCCGGGGTCTCCTGGGACCGCTACCCGGTCGTGGATCCCGCCGGCCTGCCCCTGGAGGGGGCCTGGGTCCGCTGGCAGTCCAAGCTCGGCCCGAACCTCACCGTCGAGGGGACCGGGCGCGCCGCCGGCGATCCGCCGGAGATCGAGGTGGCCCGCCCCCTGGAACGCTATCGCCCGCGTTTCTTCTACCGCTGGCGGGAGGACGAGGCCTGGACCGCCCGCGGCCTGCGGCGCCTGACCCGCCCCGGCCTCCACGACGTCCTGGAGCTGACGCCGCCGCGGACCCTGGAGGCGCGGGTGCGGGCGGCGGGCGGGGAGGTCCTGGAGGAGGGGATCCTCTTCCACCTCCTGGTGCGGAGGCCCGTGGGCGAGGCCGGTTCGCCCTGGGTCTGGCGGCCGGCCCCTGCCGAGCCCCTGGGCCAGGGCTGGTACCGCCTGGAGGGCCTGAGTCCCGGAGCCCTGGTCCTCGCCGCCGAGGCTCCCGGCTTCCTGCGGCGCGCCCGGCCCCCGGAGGACGCCGCCGGCAGCTCCCCTCTCCTGGAGTTCGAACTCCATCCGCCGGCCGAGGGCGAGATCCTCCTGCGCGACGCCGACGACCGGCCGGTGAGCGGGGTGACCGTGCGCCTGGTCTGTGACGGCGACCTCGAGGGCGCCGGCGGCCTGCGCTGCTCCAGCGGACTCGGCGACCGCCGCTACGAGCCCGACCTCCAGGGCCGCATCGCCTTTCCCGCCTGCTGGCACCGCATCACCGCCAGCCTCACCTGGCAGGGGCGCCGCATCCAGGAGACCTGGACCCGCGGCCAGCCGCCCCTGCGCATCGTCCTGCCCTCGCCCGAGGCGACCGCGGACTGAGGCGCCCCGCCTCTCAGGCGCGGCTCGAGTTCAGGGGCAGGCGCTCGGGCTCGTCCAGGCGCTCCAGGGCCAGCTTGTAGCAGGCGTGGAGGAGTTCCCGGTTCTCGCGCTCGGCCCGGGCCTGGGCCTCGTCGAGGAAGATCCGGATCGGCTCGGCCACGGCCTCCAGGACCTGGTCCACGACCTCCGGATGCTCCAGATCGAAGTCGCGGAACAGGGCCTGGTGGAAGAACTGGGCGGTGCCGGAGTTGGCGACCCAGTCGGGCACGATGACCGCACCCAGGCCGTGGGTCAGGCTGGCACAGCGGCCCTTGACGTCCTCGACCAGCTCGCCGCTCTCGTCGAACTCGCCGAAGGGGTTGTTGGCGCCGGCCACCAGGAAACGGTGCTCCACGTCCTTCCACAGGCCCTCGCCCATGGCCAGGACCGTGTCCTTGGTGATCTGGTAGCGGCCGGCACAGGGGCTGAAGACCTCGGCCTCCTCACAGGTCACGAACTCGCGCAGGAACTCGTGGACGTCGCGCTCGCCGCGGGGGACGGCGTTCAGGGTGCGCTGGTCGGCCTCGTCGAGGACCGGATAGATGTTCTTCGAGGCCGCGCGCAGCTCCTCCTGGCCGGCGCCCGAGGCGGCCATCTCCTCGACCCGCATCTGCCGGTACTTGAGAAGCCGCCGGATGGGCAGGCCCTCGGGGTCGTGGAAGTAGCCGAAGAGGTCGGCGACGCCGACCACCGTGGCGATGTCCAGCTCCTCCAGGTACCAGGCCAGGGTCGAGCCGACGGCGCCGAAGCCCTGGATCAGGACCCGCGGCTTGCGCCCCATGCGGCGGCGGGCGAAGGCGATGGCCTCGGCCACGCCGCGGCCGACGGCGGCCTCGATCATGGGGAAGAACTCCGTCGCCCGGTGCTGGATGAGGGGTGCCAGCTGCGCGGTGCGGTCCCGGCCCCCCGGCATGCGTGCGATGCGCTGGGCGAGGGCCCACTGGCAGGTGCCCAGCCCCAGCTCGTCGCGGATCACGGACTCGATGAAGGCGTCACTCGTGTTCAGGTCGCCGGCCGTGACCCAGACGTTGGCGAGCAGGGCCTTGTGGGCGTGGAGGAAACGCCGCAGGACATGGGGGCTCTC
>JALUUN010000642.1 GCA_027021325.1 Planctomycetota bacterium | reverse complement strand
CGTCCCGTTCCAGGCGGAAGCCGACACCGGCATGGGACAGGGCGAGGCGCTCGACCCAGGCGCCCGCGTGGGCCGCCTCCGTCGCCGGCCGCTTGAGAAAGCGCCGCCGGGCCGGGAGTTCGGCGAAGAGATCCTCGACCAGGACCCGGGTCCCGGGGGGCCCGGCCGCAGGCTGCACGGCTGAACCGCCGCGCTCGACGAGGCGGCCGAACTCGACCTGCAGGCGTGCCGCCGCCTCGCGGTCCGGCGGCCGGCTGGTCAGCTCCAGGCGCGAGACCGCGGCGATGGAGGCCAGGGCCTCGCCGCGGAAGCCCAGGGTGCCGATGGCGTCCAGGTCCTCGGGGGCCCGGAGCTTGGAGGTCGCATGGCTCTGGACCGCGAGCAGAAGCTCCTCGGGCGGGATGCCCTGGCCGTCGTCCCGGACCTCGATGCGGCGTACCCCGCCCTCCTCCAGGCGCACCTGGATGCGCCGGCTCCCGGCGTCCAGGGCGTTCTCCAGGAGCTCCTTCACCACCGAGGCCGGACGCTCGACGACCTCGCCGGCGGCGATCTGGTCCACCACCACCGGATCCAGGGGTCGGATGGCGGCGCGGCTCACCGCCCCCCTCCCGCGGCGGCGCTCCGCCGGCCCCGGTGGCAGCGCAGGACCAGGAGTTCGAGGACGTGGAGGGCCTGGCGCCAGCCCTCGCGCTTCAAGTGGACCTCGGCCTCGCGCAGGGCCTCGAGGACCCGGTCCAGCTGGCGCGGGCCGGCACGCTCCAGGCGGCGCTGCATGCGCTGCGCCGGGGGCCCCCCGGCGGGGACACCGGCGCGGCGCGCAGCCTCCGCCCAGTCGAGGCCCTCCTGCAGCGCCGCGGCCACGGCCGCGGTGCGGCGGCGCTCGCCGGCCAGGACCGAGACCAGGAGGCTGAAGGCCTCCTGCGGCGCCAGGCGCCGTCCGTCCCAGGTGCGGAGGCCCCGCGCTCGAAGCTGCTGCAGGATGCGCAGGGCCTCGTCGCCCCTGCCCTCCAGGACCGCCTCGGCGAAGGCGAAGGCATTGCCCTCGGCGGAGTGGGCGGCGACCGCCCGCACGTCCTCCTCCTCGACCCGCTCCAGGCCCAGGAGCTGCAGGTGGCGCAGGGCCTGGAGGATCTCGCCCGGGCGACTGCCGGCGACGGCGACCAGGGCGCCGGCGGCGCCCGGGCCCAGGCGCAGGCCCAGCCCGCGCGCCTCGGCGGCGGCGAAGCGCGCCGCCTCGCTGGCGTCGGGATCGGGCTTCCAGGGCGGCGGATCCCCGTAGAGGCGCCGGAAGCGCTCGACCCGGGCCGCCTCTCCGAGGGCCTTGAGGGCCTTCTGGTGCTTCTTCAGGAGGGCTGCCGCGCCGCTGCCCGAGGCGAGATCCAGGACCATCCACTGCGGGCCCCCCGGGTCGGCGGCGGCCTGGAGCAAGGCCGGGAAGAGCCGTCCCCAGCGGCTCAGGGGGCGCAGGGCGCGGCCGAGGACCAGTCCGCGTCCTCCGCCGCCGCCGAAGAGGGACCCCGCCCCGAGAAAGCCCTCCAGGGGCGCGGGGTCGAAGTCCGGATCGCCCCCGTCCAGGTCCAGGAACTCCAGGTCGGTGGCGGCCCGCGCGGCCGAGCGCACCGCCAGGAGGATGCGCTCCGGGAACCAGGGCTCGGCCTCGCCGCGGGCGGGCGGAAGGAGGAGGAGCAGCCGCGGGAGACGCCCCTCCGCGGCGGCGGCGCAGAGTTCCCGGCAGACGGTGCCCGGATCGGGAGCGCGCTTGGCGGCCACGGGGTCAGCCTAGCAGGGAGCCCGCACCGCCGTCCGCCAGGGCGTAGTCGGCGGCGAGGCCGGCGAAGAAGGCCACCGAGACCCAGGCGTTGACCTGGAAGAAGGCCAGGGGCACCCGGTCCAGGCGCCCGTCCCGCAGGAGCCAGTGCTCGGCCGCGAGCAGCAGGGCGCAAGCCAGGACCCCGAGATGGTAGGCGGTGCCGAAGCCGGCGCGGCGGCCCAGGCCGAGGAAGGCCGCCAGGGCCAGGAGATGGAGCAGGGCCGCCGCGGCCCGGGTCCGCCCGGCGCCGAAGCGGGCCGGAAAGCTGTGCAGCCCCTGCCGGCGGTCATGCTCCAGGTCCTGGAGGGCGTAGAGGAGGTCGAAGCCCGCCACCCAGCAGAGGACGCCGGCTCCGACCCAGAGGGGTTCCGTCCAGCCGGCGGTGAAACCCTTGCGCACCGCGAGCCAGGCGCCCGCCGGCGCCAGGCCGAGGGCCAGGCCCAGCCCCAGGTGGCAGGCCAGGGTGAAGCGCTTGAGAAAGCTGTAGCCGAGAAGGACAGCCAGCACCGGCAGGGAAAGCCAGCCGCAGACCGGTGCCAGCCAGAAGCTCGCCGCCACGAACAGGGCCGAGCAGACGGCGACGAAGCCGCCGGTCCAGGAGGGACTGAGGACGCCGCGCACGAGTTCACGGCCGGCGGTCCGGGGATTCGTCGCGTCGAAGTCCCGGTCCACCAAGCGGTTGAAGGCCATGGCCGCCGAGCGCGCCGCCACCGCGGCGACGACGATGCCGACGAGATCGCGGGCCGGCGGGAGCCCGCCGGCGGCGATCCAGGCTCCCGACAACGCGAAGGGCAGGGCGAAGACGCTGTGCTCGAAGCGGATCATCCGCAGGACCGAGACGAAACGGCTCATGCCTCCCCCTCCCCGGCGCCGGGTTCCCAGGGCGGGATGCGGTCCTGGGGGACGCCGATCTGCTGCAGGATGCGGGCGCAGACGTGGTCCACGAGCTCCTCGATGCTCTGCGGCCGGTGGTAGAAGCCCGGGCAGGCCGGGAGGATCACCGCCCCGGCCCAGGCCAGGCGGCTCATCAGGTCGAGGTGCGTGCGGCCGAGAGGCGTCTCCCGGGGTACGAGGACCAGGCGCCGGCCCTCCTTGAGGGCGACCTGCGCGGCCCGCTCGATGAGGTTGCCGGCCCGGCCCGTGGCGATGCCCGACAGCGTCGTCAGGGAACAGGGGACGACGAGGACCGCCTCCCCCAGGGCGCTTCCGGAAGCGGGCGGGGCGCCGACATCGCCGTGGGCGTGGAGGCGCAGGCCCTCCGGCCGGGGACCCGCGTGCAGGAGGACGCCGGGGTCCTCGCCGAAGCGGATCCCGGTCTCCTCGTGCAGGACCCGGCGCGCCGAAGGGCTGTAGCAGAGGTCCACCTCCACCCCCGCCTCCAGGAGCAGGGCCAGGGTGCGCAGGCCGTAGAGGGCGCCGCTGGCGCCGGTGACACCGAGGAAGACGCGGCTCGGGGACGGACGGGAAGGGGCCGGGCTCATGTCCAGAAGCCGCTCATGGCGAGGACGTCGTAGGTGGCGTGGGCCCAGGCGGCGGCGGCGAGGCCGCGGAACCACCAGAGAAGTCCGAGCAGGAGACCGGCGACGGCGCGGAAGCCGAAGACCGCCGGCTCCAGGGCCCGCGGGTCGCCCAGGACATGGGCCCAGGAGAAGACCACGCTCGAGACGAGCAGTGCCAGGAGACCGGCCACGAGCGGGGCCGCCTCCGGCTGCCCCATCCCCTGGAGGAGATTGCGGCCCAGGACCAGGAGGCCGCCGAGGAGCAGGCTGCGGAAGAGCAGCTCCTCGTAGAGGCCTGCTCCGGCGCTCGCCGCCAGGATGGAGTGCCACGCCCCCAGGCTCAAGGGGCCCTGGTCGAAGGGCAGGAAGGCGCAGAGGAAGCGGAGCGCCGGTCCCAGGGCGAATCCCCAGGCCAGGCCCTCGGCCGCTGCCAGGGCGGCACCGGCCCGCCAGGAGAGTTCGAGCTTGCGGATGCGCCCCGAACACCAGAGGCCGGCCGCCACGAGGGCCGCGGCGAGGATCCAGGAGCCGGCGGGGCCGCTGCGCTCCAGGGCCATCTCGACGAGGCTGAAGACGCCGGAGCGGGCGGCCCCGCGGCCGCTCAGGTGCAGCAGGGCCAGGGGCGCCAGGACCAGAAGCGTCACCGCCGGATCCCGGGAAGCCGCCTGCGCCCGCTGGAAGGAGGGGGTCATGGAGCCGGCTCCCCCGCCGCCAGGGCGGTCGCGGTCACCAGCCGGGCGGCGCCTCCGGTCAGGGACTCGGTCCGGACCGCGCCGAAACCCGCCTCCTCCAGCCAGGCCTCGAAGGTCTCGACGGCGACGAAGCGGTCCACGGAGTCGGGCAGGTAGCGGTAGGCCGGCGTCCGCCCGGCGCGGAACAGGGCGGCGATGCGGGGCAGCACCCGGCGGAAGTAGAAACCGTAGACCGCCGGCCACCATCCGCGCGGCAGGGGGAAGAACTCCAGGACCGCCAGGCGGCCGCCCGGACGCAGGACCCGCCGGCACTCGCGCAGCGCCCGCTGCGGATCCTCGACGTTGCGGATGCCGAAGGCGATGCTCAGCCCGTCGAAGCTGGCATCGGCCCAGGGCAGGGCCTGGGCATCGGCCCGGACCCAGGGGACGGCGAGACCGAGGCGCCGGGCCTTGGCCCGGGCCCGGGGCAGCATCGGCGCGGCGAAATCGGCCCCCGCGACCCGGACGCCGGTGCGGGCGAAGGCCAGGGCCAGGTCCCCGGTCCCGCAACAGAGGTCGAGGAGACAGGCGCCCGGTTCCAGGCCCAGGCGGCGGACGGCCCGCCGCCGCCAGCGGGTGTCGATGCCCAGGGACAGCACCCGGTTCAGGAGGTCGTACTGCGGAGCGATCTCCGCGAACATGGCCTGGACCTGATGGCCCGGAGTCTCCATCCCCGCAATCCTAGGGCCGCCCCGGGGCGCCGCCTAGCGGGCGGAGCGTCCGGCGCGGAACCCGCCCGCCGGGGACCCGGGCCCCGCCCCGGAAAGAGAGTCCGGCCAGCTTCGCCGATCGCGGAGCCGGCCGGAGGACGGGGAAGAGCGGATCCCTACTGGCGCCAGTAGTGGCAGAGGACCTGGGCGCCGGGCACGACGATCGGCTGGATGGTCTGGATCGCCGACTGCAGGTTGATCACGTCCAGGCGGCCGCTGGCGTTGGCGGCGAAAAGGAACTGAGGCGAACTCGCCGGCAGCGGCCCCGGACGCACCATGCTCTTCGAGGAGTGGTTGATGACCTTGTTCGAGCCGAACACCGAGGTGATGGTCAACAGCCCCCCCTGGTTGGTCAGATCGTCCACCGCCAGGTCCGTGATGGAGCTGGAGCTGAACATCCCGATGTAGTCCTGGCTCACCCGCCACTCCTTGGAGCGGAAGTTCGGGTCGGGCAGGAAGGCGTTGTTCGACAGGGACACCGGCCCCTGAGGCGCGTCGTGGAGCACCAGGTTGGCGACGGCGCCCTCGCCGCTGTTGCGGTAGGCGATGAAGACCCCGTGGAAGAAGCTGTTCGGGTCGGGCTGGATCGCCGAGGCGGCGTCGAAGCCCGAACGCCCTTCCAGGGCCGGGATGCCGATGAAGTCGTCGAAGCCGATGCCCTGGATGCCGTCGGGCCCGGACTCGAAGATCGTGACCTTGCCGGTCAGGGAGACGACGTAGGCGTAGTACAGACCGGTCTGGAAGCCGTGGGTCGTGTCG
>JALUUN010000641.1 GCA_027021325.1 Planctomycetota bacterium | reverse complement strand
CACGCCTCGGCGACCTCGACGGGGACGGCCTCGCCGAGGTCGCGGTCGCCGCCCCCTGGCACGGCCGCGCCGGCGGGCCCGCAGGCCGCGTGGAGATCCTGCGGGGCGGCAGCCTCGAGCCTCTGCGCAGCCACGAAGCCGCCCCCGGGACCCGCGGCCTCGGCGCCGCTCTCGCCGACGCCGGCGATCAGGACGGCGACGGCATCGCCGACTACCTCCTCGGCGCGCCCGGCTCCTCGGCTCCCGCGGGACCGCGCGCCGGCGCCGTCGAACTGCGCAGTGGCGCGGACGGATCCCTCCTGCGGCGCTGGACCGGGGAGGGGGGCGACGACGCCCTCGGCACGAGCCTGGCCCTCCTGCCCGACCTGGACGGCGACGGACGCGGCGAAATCGCCGCCGGCGCCCCCTGGGCCGAGGGCCTCGAAGCCGGAAGCGGCGCCGTCCTGATCCTCGCCTCGCGCGACGGCTCCGTCCTGCGCCGCCTGCCCGGACGACAGGCGGGCGACGCCTTCGGCCTGCGTCTCGCCGTCCTCTCCGACGCCGACGGCGACGACTGGCCCGACCTCCTGGTCGCGAGCCCGGCCTCTCCCACCCGGGAAGGCGGCCGCGGCCGCGTGCACCTGTACTCCGGACGCTCTGGCCGGCTCCTCCGGGAGCTGGCCGCTTCCGGAGCCGACCGGACCGGTTTCCTCCTGGGACCGGCCGGCGACTTCGACGGAGACGGACGGGGCGACTTCCTCCTCGGTGCCCCCGGCGCGGACTGCGGCGAACACCCCGCCTGCGGCCGCCTCCAGCTGCGTTCCGGGCTCGACCTCGGCCTGCTCCTGGAAGTCTCCGGCGCGGCGGCCTTCGAGCAGTTCCCCTCCGCGGCCTGCCTGCTGCCGGACCTCGACGGCGACGGTCTTCCCGAGATCGCCGCCGGCGCCGCCAGGGCCGGAGCCGGGGAGCTCCGCATCCTCCGCGGAGCCGATGGCAGTCTCCTCGACCGCGTCTTCGGGATCTCCGAAGGCGAGGGCTTCGGCTCCGGCGTCCTGCTACTGGCCGGAGAGGAGGGAGGCCTCCGTCTCCTGGCCTCGGCACCCCTGGCGGGAACAAGCAGCGCGCGCCCCGGCGAGCTCCGGGTTCTCGAACCCGGCCGCCTCCTGACCTCCTCCGCAACGAGCCTCTCCGCCTCCGCGGGCGGAAGCCTCGCCTTCCTCCTGGATGCCGGCGAGGACTGCGCCGGTCTGCCCTACACCCTGATCCTGAGCCATGCTCCGGGACGAAGCCTCTGGATGGGCACCTGGATCCCTCTCCGCGAGGACGAGCTCTTCCGCGCCACCGCCCGCGGCCGCCAGATCCCGGGTGCCCGGGCCTGGACCGGACTCCTGGACGGCCGCGGCCAGGCCCGGCCCTCCTTTCACCTCGAAGCCGGCCGCCTGGACCCGGCCTGGACCGGGCACACCTTCTACGTCGCCGCCGTCGTCGGCCTGCAGACCCCGCATGCCCGGGCCAGCCGCCCTCTTCCCCTGAGCCTGGAGCCCTGAGATGCGGCGGCACCTCATCCTGCTCGCAGCCTTCGCCCTGATCGCGAGCGGCAGCTCCGGCCTGCGGGCCCAGGTGCCCTCCGGCCAGGCAGAGGAGCGCCCTTCCCGCAGCCGCGTCTCCCTTTCCCACGACCCGGTCGGACGCTATCGCGCCGGACCGGAAGCGCGGCCGCCGCAGCTCCCGCGCGAGCACGCGCCCGCGGCTCTCCTGCGCGTGGACGTCTTCGAGGACTCCAGCGACTGGAACCGCATCCGGACCCTCCTCGGGGCTTCCCTCGGCCTGGAGGCCGGTCCCCTCCTCCTGGCGGTGGAGCGCGTCCGCTACCAGGAGAGCAGCCTGAACGGAGCGGTCCTGGACCAGGCCGTGGCCGGATTCGCACCGCGGGTCGAGGGTCTGGAGAGCCTGCTCCTCGACCTCGAGGCCGGAAGCATCGAGGGCGTCGGCCTGGTCCAGGGGGGGGCCGAAGCCGGCTGGCAGCCCTGGCAGGGCACCCGCTTCCGGGCGCGCCTCCGCCACGACCTCTTCGTGGACCGGACCGGCCCCTTCGCCTGGTACCCCTACAACCAGGCCTTCACCTCCGCGGTCCTCCTCGGCGACCCCCTGGAAGCCGACACCGGCGGCCTGCGCTGGATCCAGGATCTCGGCGGCTCCTTCGGTCTGGTCGCCGACGCCTTCCACTCGCGCCTGGAGGACGGCAACCGCCAGACCGACGCCTACCTGGAGGTCCACCGGCGCTTCTCCATCGACGCGCTGGAGTCCCTCGAAGTCCTGCCTCGGCTCAGCTACTACCGAAGCGACTTCTCCGAGACCGGCCGCCCCTACTTCACGCCCACGAACCTCGAATCCTGGGGCGGCGGCCTCACGCTGCGGCTGCGGCGCGAGGATCTGCGTGTGAGCGCCGACCTCGGCGGCTTCTACATGCCCTCGGGCATCGACGACACCGGCTACCAGGGCCGTCTGGAGGCCGCCTGGGAGCTCGGCCCGGACTCCTCCCTGCGCCTGGAGGCGAACTACTACGCCTCGCCCGAGCGCGGCATCGGTCTCTACCGGTCCGGCGGCGTGGTCCTGGTCCTCGAACTCGGCTTCTGAGGCGGCCGCGACAGGATCCTCCAGCCGGCGTAGAGGAGGAAGAGCCCGAAGAGACGCGCCAGGAGGACCGGCGCCAGGACCTCGTTGCGCAGGAGCACCGCCGCCGCCGCCGCCAGGAGGGCCGCGGGCAGAAGCCAGCGCGCCGCCCCGGGAACGATCCGGCCCTCGCGGCGGGCGATCCAGACGCCGCGCAGGACCGTCGGGATCATGGCCAGGAGGCTGGTCGCCGCCGCCTCCGGGAAGGGGATGCCGCCGACCGCATAGACCAGACCGGGCACGGCCACGAGGCCGCCGCCGATCCCGAACAGGGTCGAGGCGAGCCCGGCCAGGACGCCCAGGGCCCCGGCCACGGCGAGGTCCAGGCCCGGCGCCCCGCCCAGGCCCGGGAGGGCTCCCGCGGGGGCGGGACCGCCGACGAGGCCGAGGTTGCGCAGGGCGGTGAGGACCAGGACTCCGGCGAAGAGCAGGCGCAGGGCGCGATCCGGAAGGCCGTTCAGGATCCGCGCTCCCAGGGGCGCCCCGAGCTGCCCCCCCACGGCCAGGCCAAGGGCCGGGAGCAGGTGCAGGTTCGCGGGCGCGACGGCCAGTTCGGTGAGGACGCCCACGCAGGCGATCGGTGCGACCACGACCAGGGCCGTCCCCAGGGCCCGGGGCAGCTCCAGACCGCGCAGGGCCAGGAAGGGGCCGACCACGAGGCCGCCGCCGATCCCCAGCAAGCCGGAGAGGAAGCCGGCGGTGAGACCGGCCGCCAGCTGCAGGGCCGGAGGGGCCGGACGCTCCGCCCTCAAGACCGTCCCCGGATGCGGTCGGCGAGGCCGCTCGTACTGCGTCCCGGGAGGAGTTCGACGAGGCGCACTTCGCCGCCGCGGGAGCGGACGAAGTCGGCGCCGACGACGCCCTTGTCCTTCCAGTCGGAGCCCTTGACCAGGACGTCGGGGCAGACCCGGCGGATCAGTGCCTCCGGCGTGTCCTCGGCGAAGGGAACGACCAAGTCCACGCAGGCCAGGCCGGCGAGAACGGTGGCCCGGTCCTCGAGGGGGTTGAAGGGCCGCTCCGGCCCCTTCAGACGGCGCACCGAGGCGTCGTCGTTCAGACCGACCACCAGGTAGTCCCCGAGGGAACGAGCCTCCTGGAGGTAGCGCACATGACCGGCGTGGAGGATATCGAAGCAGCCGTTCGTGAAGACCACCCGCAGGCCCTCGCGTCGGCAGGTCGAGAGTGCCGCCTGCAGCCCTTCGGTGTCGCCGGCCTGCAGGACCTTGCCCTGGTCGCCGGAGGCCCGAAGATCCTGGAGGAGCTCGGCCCGGCCCACGGTCGCCGTACCCAGGCGGCCCACCGCCAGGCCGGCGGCGCGGTTCGCCAGGTGCACCGCCGCCTCCCAGGGCACCGCCGCTGCCAGGCCGAGGGCCAGGGTGGCGATCACGGTGTCCCCGGCGCCGGTGACATCGTAGACCGAGCGCGCCGCCGTCGGGACCCGGAGTGGCGGCGCCCCCTCCCGCAGGAGGAGCATGCCTTCGGGCCCCAGGGTCACCAGCAGCGCCTCCAGCCCATGCTCCCGGCGCAGGGTCTCGCCGGCCTCGCCCAGGGCCTCGAGGTCCGGGAGCGGGCGGCCGGCGGCGGCCTCCGCCTCGCTCCGGTTCGGGGTCACGACCGTGGCGCCCGAGTAGCGTGCGAAGTCCGGACTCTTCGGATCCACGAGGGCCGGCGCCCCGCGGGACCGGGCCAGGCGCAGGACCGCCCGCAGGAACTCCGGATCCAGGACCCCCTTGCCGTAGTCGCTCAGGATCACAGCGTCCCAGGCGGCGGTCTCGAGCTCCCGGAGCAGGGCCGCTGCCGCCGCCGCCGGCAGCGGCCCGGCCTGCTCCCGGTCCACCCGGAGGATCTGCTGGCTGCGCGCCAGGATCCGGATCTTCTGGGTGGTCGGGCGGTCCTCGAGCTCCTGGAGCCCCTCGATCCGGGCTCCGGCCTGGCGCAGCCCCTGCCGCAGTTCCCCGCCGGCCCGGTCGCGGCCCGTGGCCCCGAAGCAGAGGGCCTGCGCCCCCAGGTCCTGGAGATTCAGGGCGACATTGCCCGCGCCGCCGGCCCGCGCCTCCTCGCGGCCGGCGTGGACCACCGGCACCGGCGCCTCGGGCGAGATGCGGCCCGCATCCCCCCAGACGTAGGAGTCGAGCATGAAGTCGCCGACCACGGCCACCGTAGGGCGGCCAAGACCCTCCAGGACGGCCAGGAGTTCACGAGCGTGCATCGCCCTCCTCCTCCGCCGGGCCGAGGGCGTGGAGCACCGCCTGGTGCAGGAGCGGCACGAGGAACTCGTGCTGACCCGTGAGGTGCAGGCCCTCCCCCGGCGGCCGCAGGACCACGTTCTGCATGGGCCGGTAGTGGCGGATCATGTCGAGGACCGCGGTCGTCATGCGGTCCAGGTCCAGGCCGGCGTTGCGCGCCAGGGCCACCCCCTTGAGAAAGGCCTCGGGCAGGAGGACGGCGCTTCCCAGGTTCACCCAGAGGCCGTCCTGCAAGCCGGCGACGAAGTCGCAGAGGCGGCGGAAGTCACGGAGGCTGCCCGCTCCCAGAGCCTCGCCGTCGATGCCCGGATGGACATGGACGGTGTCCGTCCCCACGGCGACCAGGATCGCCAGGGGGCGACCGGCCGCCTGCGCCCGGGCCAGGAGGCTGAGGTCGGCGTGCGGGAAGCCGCCTTCGAGGACCTCGCGGCCCAGGGCCTCGCCCAGGCCGAGGCCGTCCTCGCGGACCCGCGTCAGGGCTCGTTCCCAGACCTCCACGGTTTCCCCGGCCATGCCGAAGCGGCCGGCCTCCAGGCTGGCGGCCACGTCCTCGCTGGTCCGGCCGGCCAGGGCCAGTTCCAGGTCGTGGATGGCGCCTGCCCCGTGGGTCGCCA
>JALUUN010000640.1 GCA_027021325.1 Planctomycetota bacterium | reverse complement strand
CCTGACCGCCTTCCTCCTGGATCCGCGATCGGTCCGGCCCTCGGGCCGGATGCCGGCCTTCCCTCTGAGCGAGAGCGAAGCCCGGGATCTCGCCGCCTGGCTCCTGGCCGACGAGCGCGCCCTCGCTGCCGCCGGCGAGGCCCTGCGCCCCGGCGTCGCCTGGGAGCTCTTCGAGGACCGTTTCGAGGGGCCGGTCGCCGAATTCGAGGGACGGGAGCCGGTTTCGCGAGGCATCGCCCGGGGCATCGGCCTCGAGGGGGTGGAGCACCCTCCCGACGGATTCGCTCTGCGCTTCCGCGCCACCCTCCAGGTTCCCGAATCCGGCCGCTGGGTCTTCTGGACCCGCAGCGACGACGGCAGCCGCCTGTTCCTGGACGGCGAACTGGTGGTGCGCAACGACGGCGTGCATCCGCCCCAGGAGGCCCGCGGCGAAGTGGAGCTCCGCTCCGGCCCCCACGACCTGGAGGTCCACTTCTTCGAGGCCACCGGCGGTGAGGAGCTCGAGGTCCGCTGGCAGGCGCCCGGCAGCCCCGAGGCCGTCCCCATCCCTCCGGAGGCGTTGCTGCGGCCGAGCGAGATCCTCCTCCAGCCTGCCGGCGGGATGCCGGCTCCGGATCCGCGCCTGCAGCAGATGGGGCGCATGGTCTTCTCGATGCTCGGCTGCGTGCGCTGCCACGAGCCGGAGGCCGAGGCGCCGGCGGGGATGCCGGCGCGGCCCTTCCCGGCACTCACGGAACTGCGGGACCTCGAGGGCGGCTGCCTGGCGCCGGAGCCGGTGCGCGGCGTTCCCTTCTACGGCCTGCAGCCCGGGGACCGGGAGCTCCTGGCCTCGGCCCTCCGGGATCTGGAAGCCCTGGCACGGCCGCGGCCGCCGGCCGAAGCCTTGATGGCCGGCCTCGAGCGCCTGCGCTGCCTCGCCTGCCACGAGCGCGACGCTCTGGGCGGACCCGAGGCCCCGGCGCGGGACTACTTCGTCATCGAAGGCTACGGCGAACTGGGCGACGAGGGACGGATCCCGCCGCGGCTGACCGGGGTCGGTGCCAAGCTCCAGCCCCAGGCCCTGCGCGCCATCCTGCGCAGCCAGGGGCGGGTGCGTCCGGCCATGGCCACGCGCATGCCCGACTTCGGAGCGCAGCACGCCGAGCGCCTGGCGGAGCTCTTCCTGGAGGTGGACGCGGCCGGCCTCGTCGAAAAGGAGCCGCCTTTCAGCCCGGAGCTGGCCGAGGCCGGCCGCTTCCTCGCCGGCGAGAACGGCGTGGCCTGCATCAACTGCCACGGCGTCAACGGTCTGCCCTCCCTCGGCATCCCGGCGGTGGACCTGGGGACCGTCGCCGGCCGCCTGCGCCCCTCCTGGTTCCGGCGCCTGCTCTGGGACCCGGCCTCCCTGAACATGAACACGCGCATGCCCGCCTTCTGGTGGGAGGGTGCCCGCCATTTCCCCGAGATCCTGGACGGCGACCCCCAACGCCAGATCGGCGCGATCTGGGCCTGGCTCTCCCTGGGCGAGTCCATGCCGCCTCCCGACGGCCTGGTGGTCGATCGCGACGCCTATGAGCTCGTCCCCCAGGAGCGGCCTCTCTACTTCGGGGCCTTCCTCAAGGACGTGGGCCCGCGCGGGCTCTGCATCGGCTTCCCGGAGCGGGTGCACGCCGCCTTCGAGCGCGGTCAGGCGCGCCTGGCCTGGGTCTGGCGGGGCGCCTTCGCCGATGCCGAGGGCACCTGGCGCGGGCGTGCCGGCCAGCTCCTGGAGCCGGCCGGCAGCGACTGGCGCGTCCTCCCCCCGGGACCGGTGGCGGCGCGTCTTCCCTCGGCGGACGCGCCCTGGCCCGAGGCCGGGGCGGAGTTCCTGGGCTGGGAGCTCGACGCGGAAGGGCTCCCCACCTTCCGCTCCCGGCAGCCCGGCGGCCTGATCCTCGAGGAGTCCCTGCGGCCGGTCCTGGCCCCGGGCGGCTCGCGCCTGCTCCGGAGTTTCCGTGCCCGGCTGGAGGACGGTGCTGCCGAGGGCGGCTGGAGCCTGCGTCTCGCCACCGGCCGCAGCGCTGCCGCCGCCGCCGGAGGCTGGTGGGAGGTGGACGGCGGCCGGCTCCGCTTCCGCCTGGAGGGGGAGGTTCCGCCGGAAGCGGCTCTCCGTGTGCGCCGGCTCGGCGAGACGGCGGAACTCCTCCTCGGCCTTCCCGCCGGCGGCGCCCGGGTCTCCGTCCTCCTCGACTGGTGATGGCACGCCCTCTTCCTCCCGTGTCCTCGGGCCTCCTGCTCCTGTTCGCCGCCTGCCAGGCCCCGCGGCCGGCCGCGGAGCCCGCAGCGCCGCCCGGCACGCTGGCCGCGGCGTCCCCTGCCCCGGCCCGGGAGCCCGCCCGCACCGAGGAGGAGGGCTGGACCCTGCACACCGTCGAGGTCCCGGACGGCATCGTGCTGGAGGTCGGCGGCCTCCTGGAACTGCCGGACGGAGCGCTGCTCGTGAGTACGCGCCGCGGCGAGATCTGGAGGATCGAGGAGCCGGCCGGGCCCGAGCCGCACTTCCAGCTCTTTGCCGAAGGACTCCAGGAGCCTCTCGGCCTGCTCCTGGACGCCGACGGCGTCTCGGTCCTCACCGCCGAACGCGGCGGGGTCACGCGCCTGCGCGACCTGGACGGCGACGGCCGGGCCGATCGCTTCGAGAACGTCTGCGACGACTGGGAGATCAGCGGTAACTACCACGAGTACGCCTTCGGCCCGCGCCGCGACCCGGAGGGCAACCTCTGGGTGACCCTGAACAAGCCCTTCGGCGAGGAGCCCTTCGGCCGCGTCCCCTGGCGCGGCTGGGCGGTGCGCATCACCCCCGAGGGCGAGATGCAACCGGTCTGCGCCGGCTTGCGCTCGCCGGCCGGCATCGAGGTCGCGCCCTGGGGGGAGGTCTTCTACACCGACAACCAGGGCGAGTGGTGCGGGGCGGGCAAACTCTCGATCCTGAAGGAGGGCAGCTTCCACGGCCACCCCTGGGGGATCGAGTCCTGCCGCCTGCCCGAGAGCCGGGTGCCTCATCCCGGTGCTGTCCCCGACGGCATGCTCATGCCCGAGGTCCCGAAGCTCATCCCGAATTTCGAGCTGCCGGCGGTCTGGTTCCCCTACGACAAGATGGGCAAGAGCCCGAGCGGCATGGTCTGGGACACGACCGGCGGCGCCTTCGGCCCCTTCGACGGTCAGCTCTTCGTCGGCGACCAGCACCACGCCTGGGTCATGCGCGTCGCCCTGGAGCAGGTGAACGGCCGCTGGCAGGGCTCCTGCCACGCCTTCCGCCAGGGCTTCGTCTCGGGCATCGTCCGCCTGAGCTTCGGCCGGGGTCCGCGGCTGTGGGCCGGCATGAGCAACCGCGGCTGGGGCAGCCGCGGCACCGCTCCCTGGGGCCTGCAGTGGCTGGAATGGACCGGGCGCCTTCCCTTCGAGATCCATCACGTGGAGGCGCGGCCCGACGGCTTCCGCCTGGTCTTCACCGGCGAGGTGGATCCGGCTGCCGCATCGGATCCGGACGGCTACAGCCTGTCGAGCTTCACCTACCTCCTGCACTCCAGCTACGGCAGCGACGAGGTGGACAAGAAGAGCCTGCGCGTCCTGGAGGCGCGCGTCGCGGAGGACCGGCGCAGCGTGGATCTGCGGGTCGAGGGCCTGCGCGCGGGCTACGTTCACGAGATCCTCGCCCACGGCCCGCGCAGCGCCGACGGCCGCCGCCTGCTCCACCCCGGCGCCTGGTACACCCTGATCGAGATCCCCGGCCCGGGCTCCTGAGCCGGCGGACTGGTCCGGCGGCGCTTCCCCGGAGGCCCGCCGCGGGGGGGCCGGCCGCGGGCCCGGCGGCGGCGGTGAGCGGGCCCGGAGGGTTCAGCGGGTGCCGCGGCTTCGCGCGCGGCGCTTCCGCCGGCGCTGCGGCGGCGGCTCGGGCCGCGTGCGTCCGGCGGCCACCGCCGCGGTCCAGGCCTCGGGCGGGGTCTCGCCGCGCATCTCGAAGAGGAAGCGGCTGGGCAGACGCGGCTCGCGCCGGCCGCGCCGGGCCCGGGCCCGGTTCCAGGTCACGGTCAGCTGCTCCCGGGCGCGGGTGATCCCTACGTACATGAGGCGCCGCTCCTCCTCGACGCCGTTCTCGGCCAGGGATCGGGCGTGGGGGAGCAGGCCCTCCTCGACCCCGACCAGCCAGACCCGGGGGAACTCCAGGCCCTTGGCGGCGTGCAGGGTCATGAGGGTGACGGCGTCGCGCGGTCCGTCCTCTTCGTCGCTGCGGTCGTCGGCGGCATTCAGGGCGAGGTCCTCGAGAAAGGCTTCGAGGCCGCCCCGGCGGGAGCGGCGCTCGTGGTTCTCGGCGAAGTTCAGGATTTCGTCCACCCCGGCCTGGCGCGCCATCCGCGCTTCCGGATCGGGGTACAGGCGTTCGATCTCGCCCCGGTAGCCGACCCGCTCCAGGAGCTCCTCGAGGGCCTGGACCAGGCGTCCGGCCCGGGCCAGGGGGCGGACCGCGTCCAGGTCGGCGAAGAGGGCGGCGACGGCGCGGGCCGCCGCCGGCGGCAGGTCCGGGATCTCGGCGGCGCGCTCGAAGGCGCGCGGAACCGGGATGCCGTGTTCGGTGGCGAAGGCGAGCGCCCGGTCCAGGCTGGTCCTGCCGACGCCGCGCGGCGGACAGTTGACGATACGCAGGAAGGAGACCTCGTCGTCGGGGTTGGCGAGGAGGCGCAGGAAGGCGAGGACGTCGCGCACCTCCTTGCGGTCGAAGAAGGACATGCTTCCGACCAGGCGGTAGGGGAGGTCACGGCTGCGCAGTTCGGCCTCGAAGATGCGCGGCTGCGTGGCGGTGCGCACCAGGATCGCGCAGTCGCCGAGGCGGGCCTCGCCGCCGCGCACCAGGTGCTGGATGCCGCCGACCACCAGGGAGGCCTCGTCCTCCTCGTCCTCGAGTTCCAGGTAGTGGACGGGAGCGCCGGAGCCCGCCGCCGAGCGCAGGGTCTTGCCGTGACGCGTCGGATTGTGGGCGATGACCGCGTTCGCCGCGTCCAGGATCTCCGAGGTGGAGCGGTAGTTCGTCTCCAGGCGCAGGACCCTGGCGCCGGGGAACCAGGTGGTGAAGGAGAGGATCTTGCCGACGTCGGCACCGCGCCAGCCGTAGATGGACTGGTCGTCGTCGCCCACGGCGCAGAGGTTGCGGCGCTTGCCGGCGACGCGGCGAACGATCTCGAACTGAGGTGTGTTCGTGTCCTGGAACTCGTCCACCAGCAGCCAGCGGTAGCGGTCCTGGAGCTCGGCCAGGACCTCTTCGCGCTCCTCGAGGAGGCGGAGGGTCTCGAGCAGCAGATCGTCGAAGTCGAGGCTGCGGGTGCGGCGCAGGCGGCCCTCGTAGTGCCGCCAGGCCGCGGCCAGGAGCCGCTCTTCGTCGCTGGCGGCGCGCGCTTCGTAGTCGGCCCGGCGGACCAGCCGGTTCTTGAGGAGGGAGATGCGGCCCAGGGCGTCGCGCGGGGCGAGACTCGCCTCGGGAACGCGCAGATCGCGCAGGG
>JALUUN010000639.1 GCA_027021325.1 Planctomycetota bacterium | reverse complement strand
TCCCGGCGGCTGGTAGAAGCCGCTTCGAGAATCGCGCGCCCCCAGGCGGGGACGAGGTTCCAGGTGCTGCCGACCGCGCCGTCGGCACCGAGGACGAGACCGGCGAGGAGGCTCTCGTCGAAGCCCCAGTAGAGGGTGAGTCCTTCCAGGTCGCGCAGGCGCTGGAAGGACTCCAGGTCGCCATCCGTGTACTTGAAGCCGGCGAAGGCGGGCACGCGGCGGCACGCCTCAAGGGCGAAGGCCACGAGGTCCGGCGCGACGCCGCTCAGCGACGGAATGTGGTAGTAGAGGAAGGGCAGGCCGCCGGCCGCCTCGGCGACCCGCGCACACCAGTCCACCAGGGCCGCGGTGTCCGGCGGGCGCTGGAAGGAAGGCGGGCAGGCGGCGACGGCAACGGCCCCGAGTTCTGCGGCGCGGGCGGCCAGGAGGCGCGCAGCGGGCAGGGCCGGGTCGCCGGCATGGGCGATCCAGGGAAGGTCCCGGCCCTCCAGGGCCGCCGCCCAGGCCTCCAGGAGGCCCAAGCGCTCGGCCTCGGTCAAGGAAGGCCATTCCCCAGTCGTTCCGTTGACGAAGACCGCGTCGAGCCCCGAGCGGGCCAGCCGCTCCGCCAGCCGCGGCACGGCCTCCAGGGCCACCTCGCCATCCCCCCGGAGCGGCGTCACGGCAGCGGGGAGGAGGCCGGAGGGGAGGTGGACGGCCATGGGCTGGGGGTTCCGCCCCCGGCTGCGGAGTGGCCCGTCCGGCGGCGCGATTTCCTTGGGAATGAAGTCTGCCCTCCACCACCCCCTCCCCGCAATGGCCGTCTCCCTCGGCTTGGTGGTCACTGCCGTGGTCCTCCTCCACCGGGCGCCCGGCTGGCTCGATGGCGGGCCGGCGGCCTTTCTGGTGGAGCCGGTGGGAGGGGACGTCCTGCGCCGGGGCTTCCGGCTGCTGAACGACGCGAGCTTCCTCTGGATTTTCCTGCCCTTCTTCGGCTTCGAACTCCTGCGCTACTTCCTGAAGCAGCGCCTGGGGAGAGATCTGCTCGGGGACATGGCCGCCAACGCCCTGACCTTCGGGGGCTTCCTGGTCTTCGAGTACGGGATGTACTTCCTCTTCGCCGCCGGCCTGTACGAGGCGGTCTGGAGCAGGGCCTCCCTGCCGCGTCTTCCGGTGAACCCTCTGAGCATCGCCGGCGCCGTCCTCCTCGCCGACCTCCTCTACTACTGGGAGCACCGCTTCACCCACCACACCGCCCTCGGCTGGGCGACCCACACCGTCCACCACAGTTCTCCGCACTTCAACCTCTCCGTCGCCTACCGCTTCGGACCCTTCGACGGTTTCTTCCCGCTTTTCTTCTCCTCCCTGCCCCTCGTCGCCCTCGGCTTCCCCCCGGTCCTGGCGCTCCAGGCCGAGATCTTCGTCCAGACCTTCCAGACGATTCTCCACACCGAAGCCATCGGCCGGCTGCCGCGGCCGCTGGAGTTCGTCTTCAACACGCCCTCCCACCATCGCGTCCACCACGGCGCGAACGAGCGCTACTGCGACCGGAACTACGGGGGCATCCTCATCCTCTGGGACCGCCTCTTCGGCACCTTCGAGCCCGAGGTCGAGCCCGTCCGCTACGGGCTGCGCCACCCGATCCGGACAAACCACCCCGGCATCGTCTTCTTCCACGGACTTCAGCGCCTCGGCCGCCAGCTCCGGGCCACTCCCGGGACGGCCGCCCGCCTGCGCCTCCTCGTCTCGCCGCCAGCCTGAGGAGCGCCGGCGCGGCCTCACTCCCCCCGCACCCGCGGAAGGCCCAGGTTGAGGCCGTTCTCGCGGCTCCGGGGGGTCTGGACGCGGAGCGGGGCCAGGCGGTCGTGCAGGGCGCGCAGGAGCCGGTCGCGGAGCTCGGGGCGTTCGGCGGCCAGGTCCCGGGTCTCGCCCAGATCGGCGGCGAGGTCGAAGAGGAGCGCACGCTCCTCCTCGTAGAGCCAGACGATCTTCCAGTCGCCGAGACGCAAGGCGCTGAAGGGGGCGATGGCCGGATCCGCCCGGCGCAGGGCCGGCCAGCCCCAGTAGTGCGGGTAGTGCCAGACCAAGGGAAGGGGGCGCTCCAGGGATTCCGCCCCGCGCAGGACCGGCCCGAGGTCCACCCCGTCCAGGTCCCGGAACCAGGGCGCGGAGACCGACGCGCCGGCGGCGCGGAGGAGCGTCGGGAACAGGTCCTCACTGATCACCGGCACGTCCGTCCGCCGCCCGGCGGAGACGACCCCCGTCCAGCGGACGATCCACGGCACCCGGATCCCGCCCTCCGCCCAACTGCCCTTGCCGCTGCGTAGAGGAGCGTTCGAGGTCGGCGGCCCGGAGTGGGCGGTGAGGCCGCCGTTGTCGCTGGTAAAGACGACCAGGGTCCGCTCCGCCGCGCCCAGTTCGTCAAGCAGGTCGAGGAGCCGGCCCAGGGAATCGTCCACCCCCTGGATCATGCTGGCGTAGGCGTCCAGTGCCGGAGACCCGAGCTTCCCCTTCCAGGCTTCGATCCTCGCCGGATCCGCCTCGATGGGCGCATGCAGAGCGTAGTGCGAGAGCTCCAGGAACCAGGGTCGGCCCTCGGCCTCCATGCCGCGGACGAGATCCAAGGCTTCCTCGGTCAGAGCGTCCGTCAGGAACCGCCCGGCCTCGGCGTGTTCCTCCAGATCCGGGACCGCATGACGGCCGCCGGCGCCGTAGGGCGGCAGGTGGCTGCCGGGCCCCCCCAGGTGGTTCCCCGCCACCACATGGTCGAAGCCGAGAAGGCGCGGATCGGCACCCGGCGTCCCCTCGCGCGCGAAATGGGCCTTGCCGACATGCGCCGTCTGATAGCCGAGCTCCCGGAGCAGCCGCGGCAGCGTCCGGTCCCCCGGCCCCAGGCCGTCACGCCGCCAGGGCGAGACGAGAAGCCGGTGGTCCTCGGGGCCGTGATTGCCTCTTCCGGGGATCCAGTTCGTGATGCCGGTTCGCGCCGGGTTGCGGCCGGTCAGGATGGCAGTCCGCGTCGGTGAGCAGACCGGGCTCGAAGCGTAGCCCTGGGTGAAGACCAGGCCCTCCCGCGCCAGGCGCTCCATGGCCGGCGTCCGCAGGAGGCGGTGCCGCGGGCCGGGCTCCGGCGGGAAGACCACCGAGGTGTCGCACCAGCCCATGTCGTCCACCAGGAAGAGCACCAGGTTGGGCCGCTCCTGGGCATGAAGAGGTACAGCCGCGAGGAACGGCGCGACGAGGACGATGGCGAGGCGCAGCGAGAACGGCAAGGCGGGCATCATCCGATACCGGTCCGGCGGGTTTCGTCGAGCATAGCGGAAGCCAGGGCCTCGACGCGGTCGAGGAGCCGCTCGAAGTGCTCGCCGGTGGTGGCAGGGTTCATGACCGTGGCACGCAGCCAGCGCCGCCCCTGGAAGCTCGCACCGCTCAAGTAGAAGCCTCCCTCCTCCATCAGGGCGCGCCGCAGCCGCCGCTGCATCCGGTCCAGATCCCCCGGCCCACCGGTCCAGCGGAACAGAACGATGTTGGACTCGGGCTCGAAGGGGGTCTCGAAGGCCGGACGCGCCTGGATCCGCCGGTGCAGATCCCGGGCGAGGCCGTAGAGGATCTCAACGGTCTCGGCCAGGCCCGCGGTCCCGTGGGCCGCGAGGTTGAGCAGGACCTTCAGGCCCAGGGCGGCCTTCGTGCACTCGACGGCGCGCAGGATCAGGTCCGGACCGGGCCCCCGGTCCTGTTCCTCGCGCAGGTAGTCCGCCTGCTGCTGGAAGGCCCGCGGCAGATCCTCGTCGCGGCGCACCAGGACCGCAGCACAGAGGGTCGAGACGCCGAGCATCTTGTGCGCGTCCCAGACCAGGGAGTCCGCTGCCTCGATGCCGCGCAGGCGCTCGCGGAGCCGCGGCGAGAGCAGGGCGCTGGCGCCGTGGGCCGCGTCCACATGGAACCAGACGCCGGCCTCCCGGCACAGGGCGGCGGTCTCCTCCAGGGGATCGTGCAGCCCCGTCGCCGTGGCGCAGGCGTTGGCCACCACCGCCATCGGGCGCAGTCCCTCCTCGCGGGCGCGGTGCAGATCCCCTTCCAGGCCCTCGGGGGTCAAGCGCCCCAGGGCATCGCAGGGGAGGCGCCGCAAGCGTCGCTGTCCGAGGCCGAGGATGCCGGCCGCCCGGGCGACGCTGTAGTGGCAGCTCTCGGGAGCCAGGAGGACCAGATCCCCGGGCAGACCCTCGGTCCAGGCCTCGGGAGCGGCGTGCGCCCGGGCGGCGAGGAGCGCTGTCAGGTTGGCGAGCGATCCGCCGTGGGTCAGGACGCCGCCGCCCTCCTCCTCCCAGCCGAGGAAGGAGAGCATCCAGCGCAGGACGGCAAGCTCCGCCGCCACCGCCGGCGGGCCCATCTCGTAAACCGCCATGCCGTTGTTCGTGACGGCGTGGACCAGGTCGGCAAGCGGCGCCGGCCAGCGCGGCACCGCCACCTGATGACCCAGATAGCGCGGGTCGTGGAGGCGGGTGCACCGGCCCAGCCAGGAGCGCAGGAAGGAGGCGCATTCCGCGGGGCCCATCTCTCCCCCCAGGAGAAGCCCATCCAGCCCCAGGGAGGCGGCGACCTCCTCGACCGCGTCCAGCCGCACCACCGGGCCGGCCTCGTCCCGGCAGGAGCGGGCATGGCCCTCGAGGACGGGGAGGGCCGCATGCAGCCAGGGCGCGGGATCCTGATCGGGCGGGAGGGGGCGCGGCATCCCTCCATTCTGGGGCGTCCCGCCCCCCCGGCCTGGACCTCCCGCTCCCGGCTCCGGGCTCCGGGGAGGAAAGCGCGCCCGCTACCCTGGCCGCCTGCGCGGGTCACTGGAACCCCGCCGTCCCGGGGAACCGCATCCCCGCCGAATCGAAGCCCAGACTGAAGAGCCTCCATGCGCCTGTCCTTGATCCTGCCTTCCCTGCTCCTTGCCGCTGCCGCGGCGGCCGCGCTCCCGGCCCGTCCCGAGATCCCGCCCCAGGATCCTCCCGAGGCCATTGAGGACCACATGCTCGCCATCGGCCGGAACCTCCGGCGCCTGCGCCGGGAAATCTCCGATCCGGCGAAGAAGGAGGCCGTCCTGGACCGCCTGGTGACCATGCAGCTCGCCGCCACCCAGGCCAGAGCCCTGGTACCCCATATCGTCGAGGAGGCGCCGGCCGCCGAGCGCGCCGCCCTCCTCCAGGAATATCGCCTCATGCAGATCGCCTTCCTGCGTTCCATGCTGGACCTGGAAGAGGCGGTGGTCCGCGGCGACCAGGCAGCCATCGAGAAGAAACTGGCCGAGGTCGTGGCCTGGCAGGACAAGGGGCACGCGAAGTTCAACCCCGAGAACCACCACTGAGCCGGCCGGGGAGGTGCGGGCGGGCGCGTCCGGGGACGCGCCCGCCCGCGCCCGCCTCACCGGCCGGCGGCGGCCTTCCGCTCCACGAGACGGAACAGCCGCCCCGTCCACTGGCGGGGGTTGTCGAAGCCGCAGAGATAGATCTCGCCGTCCGCGTCCTCGGCAAAGGAGGCGACGTAGGTG
>JALUUN010000638.1 GCA_027021325.1 Planctomycetota bacterium | reverse complement strand
GTACCAGGGGATGTGGAAATGGGCGTCCGCGAGCCAGATGACGCCGGCGCTGAAGACCAGGACCCCCCAGGTGAACCAGGCCATGGGGACTTCGGTCTCCTCGATCCGCCGGGCCAGAAGGGTGTCTGCCGGGGAGGAGGAGCGGCGGCCGGCGAAGCCGCGGAAGGCGCGGACGATGGTCCGCCACTGCAAGGCAAAGCTCGTCAGTCCCGCGGCGACGAGGATCGCCACGCCGAACCACAGTCCGGCCTCCTTCCAGGCGGCGGCCGGATCGCTGATGGCGCGCAGAGCCTCACCCTTGGGGCTGATCCAGACCGTGTTCATGGCGCGGATGCCGATCCCGTAGTAGAGGACGATGCCCCCGAGGATCATGGAGATCGTCACCCGCAGGCCGACGATGGCACCGGCGGCGACCATGAAGGGGTCGTGGTCCAGGTGCCAGAGCCAGTCCGAGACCCGGGTCGGCTTGCCGGTGACGGGGTTGACGCCGGGCGAGGGCAGCCAGTCGAAGACCTTGGAGCTGTCGGGGAGCAGCGCCCGGAAGCGCGCCTTACCATCCGCACCGACCTCCTTTACGAACTGGAGGGCCAGGAGCAGGGGGAAGAGGGTGCTCAGGCCCGTGGAGATGAACAGGGCCTTGGCCTTGCGCATGGCCTTGCCGCCTTCGCTGAAGAGGGATTGGATGGTGACCGCCGCCGCGGTGCCCGTCGGGAAACGCAGGCGCTCCTGGTTGATCAGGTTGCGCTTGAGCGGAATGGCCATGACCGTGCCCAGGAAGCCCAGGAAGCCGGTCCACATCAGGAGCACGGGGATCGGGATGTGCTCGCCCGCCTGGTTCTGCTCCGTCGCCGAGAGCATGAGGAGGGCGGCGATAGCGCTCACCATGGTCCCGCCGGTGGCGTAGCCCGCCGACGAGGCCGTGGAGGCCATGCAGTTCATCTCCAGGACTCCCATGGGGCTCTTCGCCAGGCCCACGGCCAGAAGGCCGCGCCAGATCGCAAAGCACATGAGGGCAGCGGTGATGACCACTCCCAGGGCCCATCCGGCCTTGAGGCCGATGTAGAGGTTGGTGAAGGCCAGAAGGAAGCCGAGGATCGAACCCATGAGGACCGCCCGCACCGTCAGCTGCGGGACGTCGCCTCGGTACACGCGGCGGTACCACTCGGCCTCGGTCAGCTCCTGGACCTCTTCCGGAGGGATGTCGAGGGGTTTGCAGTGCTCGATCTCCTCCGGTGTGCGCGGCGCAGGCTGGAACAGGCTCATGGGCGCGGAGAATAGCAGCGGGCGGCCGCCCGGGAAGGGTGCGGCCGCCTGCGGGGAAAGTCGGCCGGCGCTAGAGAACGAAGGATTCCAGGAGGATCACGGCGATTCCCATGAGGGCGCCGCCGGCGATGATGCCGGCGCAGACCGGCTCCTGGTTCTTGACCATGGACGGGTTCTCGGGTGCCTGCCAGGCGGGCTTCCAGCGGCCCAGGAGCCAGAACAGGAAGGCTCCGAAGGACATGGCGAGGCAGGTGTGGAAGGAGATCACGAAGGCCAGGCCCATGCCGATGGCCGACAGGGGGAAGCGTCCACGGGTCAGCAGCTTTACGGCCTCCAGGAGGATGCCGGCGAAGCCGCCGCACAGGGCCGCCCAGCGCGCCGAGACCGGCAGCTCCCCGAGGCCCCGGGTCAGGGCCTCGGCCACGCTCTTCCAGATCGTGGCGGCCGGCATGGCGAACTGCTCGCTGATCAGGTTGTCCGGGTTGCCCTTGAGGAAGGCGAAATAGAAGACCGGAATCGAGGCCAGGGCGCCGGCGAAGATGCCGATGACGTGGCCGATGGCCTGCTGCCGCGGCTTGGCGCCGAGCATGTAGCCAGGCTTGATGTCCATGAGAAGGTTGGATGCGTTGCTCGCCACCTCGCCGGTGATGCCCGCCGTCATCAGGTTGGTCTTGATGTTGCCGGGGGCGAGGACGCCGTAGGTGAGCTGAGTGAGCTTTCCGAGGGCCCCGGTCGGCGTGATCGAGGTCAGGGCCGTCGAGTTCACCCCGATCAGGGTGAAGACGAAGACCAGGGGGATGGCCAGGATGCCGAGCAGGATGGAAACGCCGAAGAAGGCGTGGGCCATCCAGACCACGGCGGCGCCGACGACCGGAATGCCCAGGACGAAGACCCGCATGGGCAGCTCGATGTCGGCCAGGGGGTCCTCGCGAAGGTCCTGCCTGCGGAACATGCCACGGAAGGCGCTCACGATCAGGGCCGGCTTCGAGAAGAAAGAAAACAGGCTGGCCGTGGTCATCATGGCCACGCCGCACCAGAGCGCCCACTGGGTGATCTGGCGGAAACCGTAGACCGGATCTCCGCCTAGAAGGTCGTCGGTCAGGATGCCGCTGGCGTTACGGGCCGGCACGATGTCGCCGCGGGCGATCATCCACGGCGCCAGGACCAGGTAGTTGAGAAGGGCACCGATCATCAGCGACAGGGCGGTGCGCGTTCCCATGAGGCCGCCGGCGGCCATCATGACGAAGTCGGTGTCCGGCCGGACCGAGAGCTGCTTGAGGGAGGTCCCGGCGATGGCCGGCTTCCAGCCGAGCTTGTAGATCCAGGTGTCGAAGTACTCCGGGAACTGCCACGGAATCCTCAGCGCGGCCATGATCTTGCCGCTCTTCAGGACCGAGATCAGGGCCGAGAGGCTTCCGAAGCCGACCAGAAGCTTGGCCTGGCGCACGCCCTCCTCCCCCTTGCCTTCGTGCAGGGAGTCCATGACCACGCCCGCCGCCCGGCCTTCGGGGAAGGGATGTTGCTCGTCGTTGATGAAGCGGCGCTTCATCGGGAAGGCGAAGAGGACACCCAGGATCGCGAGAATGATCATCCACGCGAAGACCTGGCCCATGGGCAGCACGGTCTCCGTGACCATCATGTAGGCCGCGAGACTGCTGATGAGCGGCGCGGTCATGTAGCCGGCGGCCGTGGCGATGGACTGGGAGCAGTTGTTCTCCAGGATCGTGATCTCCTGGGCGACTCCCAGTCTGGAGAGGAGCCGGAAGGTGCCGAAGGCGAGGATCACCGAAGTGATCCCTACGCCCAGGGTCCAGCCGGTCTTGGCGCCGACATAGAGGTTGGTCAGGGACAGGATGCCGCCGAGGAGGAAGCCGGTGAGGGCGGAGCGCAGCGTGAGCTGGGGCATGTCGCCCCGGAACACGTTCTCCAGCCACCAGCGGTCCTTCCGCTCCAGACTCCATTCCCGGACCTGCTCGTCATTGAGCTGGCGGATGGTCATGCCCGGGGCTCAGAGGCTGGAGTGGGTGCCGTCGCAGAAGGGCGGGTTCTTGGTGTGCTTGCAGCCGCACCAGGCGACGCGCTTTGCTTCTTCGATCTGGACGACGACCGGCTGGATCCCGGTTCCTTTGTGGGAGCCGTCGCACCAGGGCTGGTTCCCGCTCTGCCCGCAGGCGCACCAGGCGTAGTTGCCCGGCTCCAGGTCGAGGACGAAGGGCTGCTTCTGGGGGATCTCGGGTTCGCTCATGTCTGGACTCCGATCTGCCGAAATTCCTGGGACGCCCGGCGGCGCCGGGCCACCCGGAAAGGGTAGCGGTCCCCGCTATCATGTCGCCCCATGAAGGCAGATTCCCCCGTCCGCACGCTGGGCCTTCTGACCCTGTTCCTCCTGTTCCTCGTGGCCTGCAGCGGCGGCGAGGAGGGCGCGGGGGACGGCGCAGCCGAGGTCCAGGGTCCCGAGCTGCCGACCACCCCGGTCATCCTGGTCAGCGTGGACGGGTTGCGGGCCGACTACCTGGGCTGCTACGGCAACCCGGACGTGGACACGGACTTCCTCGACCGCTTCGCCACCGAGGCGGTCCTCTTCGAGGACTGCCTGGCCCAGTCCACCCGCTCGGGCCCGGCCAACCGCAGCCTCCTGACCGGCCAGTTCGTCCACCGTCACGGGATGCGCGCCCTGGAAAAGGTCGCCAGTCCCTACAACCTGGCCGGGACCCTGCGCAGCTACGGCTACCACTGCACGGCCTTCGTCGGCGGCGGTCAGGTCCACCCTCTCTTCGGCTTCGCCGGCGGTTTCGACGAGTACGTGCCGGCCGCCCATCCCCAGGGCAAGGTCAAGCGGCAGGAATTCCCGGTGGTCCTGAACAACGCCGCCGCCTGGTGGGAACTGGGGGAGGGGGGCACGCGCCGCGGAGAGCCCTACTTCCTGTACCTTCAGGGCTACGACCTCCTGGCGCCCTTCCGGCTCCAGCCCCATGGCCAGGAGAAGGTGGACGCGGTCAGCCAGAGCCGCCTCGTCGGCCGGATCACGGAGATGGAGTTCCCCGAACTCCGCGCCGAACTCTACAGCGGTGACGGGCCGGCCCAGGAGGACCTGGACTACATCCGGCTCATCTACCGTCTCGAGGTCGCCACGGTGGATGCGGTCCTGGAGCGCTTCTTCACCCAGGTCATGGAGCCGGAGGCCTACGACGAGGCCCTGATCATCATCACCGGCCCCTTCGGGATCAGCCTGGGCGAGCACGGCTGGATCGGCGACGGGCGGGTGTACGAGGAGCAGGTGCGGGTGCCGCTCCTCATCAAGTTCCCGCATGGGGCCCACGGCGGTCTGCGCATCCAGGAGCCGGTCATGCAGGTGGACGTCCTGCCGACCGTGATCCACGCCCTGGGCATCCCGGGCATCGCTGGCGGCGTCCCGGTTTCCTGGAACGGCATCGATCTCCAGGATCTGGTCTCGGAGGAACTGACCTTCTTCAACGAGGCCCTGGACCCGCCGGCCTACAACCGCCTGCGCCTGGTCGAGAGCGGCAACGAGCGCGCCCTGTACCTGGACAACCGCTGGAAGGCGGTGCAGATGGCCCAGCCCAGTGGCGAGACGGTGGACATGCTCTACGACCTGGAACGGCCGCCGGAGCGGCGCGAGGAGGAGAACCTCATCGGAACCCCCGAGGGCGCGGCGAAGTTCCAGGAGATCGTCGGCACCGTGGCCTCGATCATGGCCCGGGAGAAGGCCAACGACGAGCGCTTCGGCCCGGTGCCCTTCGATCCGTCGGCCGGCGCCGAGCAGGCCGGCGGCGGCGCGGCCCAGGAGTAGCCGGGCGTGGCCGGGGCCGGCCGTCTCCTCCTGCCGGCGGTGCTCGGCGGGGCCGCCCTCCTGCTGCTCCTGCCGGAGCCCGTGCCCAGGCCCCGGATCCCGGTGCTCCTGGTGAGCCTGGACACCTGGCGGGCGGACCGTTTCCGCGAGGACGGACGGACCTGCCCGGCCCTGGAGCGCCTGGCCGCCGAGGCCGTGGTCTTCGAGGACTGCCTTTCCACCTCGACGAACACCGCAACCGCCCACCGCAGTCTCTTCACGGGTACCCACGTCCACCGCCACGGGCATGGTCCCGGCCATCCGGTGCGCAGCCCCTGGAGCCTGGCCGGCCTCCTGCGCGCTGCCGGCTACGAGACCGCCGGCTTCACCGGTGGCGGCTACCTGGACGCGCGCCTGGGCTTCGCCGACGGCTTCGATACCTGGAGCTCCCGCAATCCGCGGCAGCGCGCCGGCAAGGCCCGGCGGGGCTTCCGCGGCGTTCTTCCCCAGGCCCGGACCTGGTGGGAGAA
>JALUUN010000637.1 GCA_027021325.1 Planctomycetota bacterium | reverse complement strand
GGGGTCCCCGGGCCGGGCTTCCAGAGCCATCTTCGCCTTGTCCAGGGCGTCCCCGGGGTCCAGCATCTCCAGGCTCGCCTGGGCCAGGGTCAGGAGGATGCCCGGGCTGGCCCAGCCGCGCTCCTCATACAGGGGCCGGACGAACTCTTCGATCCAGGGCACCTCGCGCTTCTTCGCAAGGGCCGGCGCCAGGCGGTCCCAGAGCCGCTGCAGGAAGCGCGAGGCCGCGGACCGGCGGGTCAGGGCGGCGAGTTCCTCCAGGGACTCGCGGCCGATGTCGATCTGGCGCCATTCCTCGGTGAACAGGGTGTCGTCCACGGAGTAGACCTGGGCCTCCAGGTGCAGGCGGTAGAAGCGCAGGAGACTGGCGCCGGCTCCCAGCGACTCCTCGAGATCGGCCAGGAGCGCTGCCGCCCGCTCCTGGGGCCGGATGCGGTCCACCTCCCGGTACTCGGTCTCCGCCAGGCGGGCGGCGAGACGCGGAAGGGGGGGCTGGAGGGAGGCGCGAGGGAGCTCCTCGAGACCCTGGTCCGTCCCCAGGAGGAGGACCTCCAGGTCCGCCTCCCCGGCGAGGGGCAGGCCCAGGCGGTCGAGGGCGCGGCGGAGGGAAGGCTCGCCGGCGGCCGCTTCGAGCCGGGCGGCCCGTTCCCCGGGGGCGGTCTCCAGGGTCAGGGCGAGCCGCGGCACCCGCCAGTCCCGGGGCAGGAGCCAGAGGGAGAGGCGCTCCTCCTGTCCCTGGAGCGCGCGGGCGGCGCCGCCCACGGCCTCGGGCAGGCTCCGGCGCGGATCCAGGAAGAGGGCCAGGAGGCCGCCAGGGGCGAGCTGGCCGCGGCAGAGGGCGAGGGCGGGGGAGCGCAGGAGGTTGCGGTGGGGATCCCAGGGTGCGGCTTCCTCGACGAGGACGAGGCCGAAGCCGCCGCCGGCCTCGGCCGGCGTCGCCACCACGTGGTCGGGAAGGATCGCGGGATCCGGATCCCAGCCCGGTGCCACCTCCCAGAGCTCGACCGGGTCGCAGGCGGCCACGATCTCCGTGGCGCCGAGCCCGCGCAGCAGCCGCACCTGGTCGGGGCGGGGCGAACCGACCAGGAGGACGCGTTCCACCGGGCCGGCCAGGGCCCGGGCGAAGGCCGCCTCGACGCGGAGGTCATCGCGTTCCCGGGTCGGCGGGGTCAGGAAGTTGCGGCCCTCGGCGATGAAGTAGCGGCCCAGGCGCGGTGCGGCGCCGCGGTCGATGACCCGCGCCAGAGTGGCCGGGCCGCGGCGCTCGTAGCGGAGCCCGTCGCGTTCCAGGACCGCGTACTGGAAGTTCGAGAAGATCGGCAGATTGCCGGGCGGATCGGCCTGCAGGGGGCCGAGGTAGAGGGATCCGGCGAGGGCGGCCACAGCGGCGCCGCCCCGGAGGGGGAGCGGAAGTCGCGCCGCCAGAGCGAGGGCGAGGGCGGCGGCCAGGGCCAGGACCTGGGCGGCGGCTCCGAACCAGGTCCCGGCGCCGCTCCGGGGGAGACCCAGGGAGGAGGACCACCAGCCGAGGCCCGCGCCCAGGAGGAGGAGGCCGATCTGGGCCGGCACCGAGACCGGGGCGTCGCGCCAGGGGCGGGCCCCGACGGCGGCCCGGAGGGCGACGCCGAAGGCGGGCAGGGCGACGGCGACGAGGCCCAGGACCAGCCACGGGACATAGAGCGCGTCGCCCTCGCCGAGCCGCTCGGAGACGTCGAGAGGGGCGGTCAGGGTGTCGGCGAGGCCGTGGAGGAAGGAAGGCACCACGCCGAGGAAGCCGTCCCGGGCTGCGTGCAGGGACTCGTAGAGGCGGCCGCTGAAGAGGCGCGGGTCAGCGAGCTCGCGTACGCCGTCGCCGGCGGCGTGGACGCCATAGGCGGCCGCGGCGGCGGCCAGCGCCGCGAGCAGCCGTCCGGAGCGGCTCTCGGCGGCGGCCGCGCCGAGGGTCAGGCTGCCGGCCAGCAGGCAGGCGCCCGCGGTCCACCAGCGGCGGCCGTCCTGGAGGCCCGAGGAACCGTCCCACTGCTCCAGGTAGGGGCGGAGGAAGACGAGCGCCGCCCCGGCCGCCGCGCCGAGGAGGAGGAGGGGCAGGGCCTCGGCCGGGCGCGGCGGCCGCGGCCCCTGGATGCGGTCGGCCCAGTCGTGGGGCCAGGGGCCGAAGGCGAGGACCACGAAGAGGAGGCCTGCGGCCAGGAAGGCCAGGGGGCCGAGGCCCTCCTGCTGCAGGGCGCCGAGGACCGGGAAGAAGGCGAGGAGCAGGAGGTCCAGGGAGACGGAGCCCGTGGCCGCCGCTCGGGCCCCCAGGTGGCGCCCGGCCCGGAAGGCAGGGAAGCCCAGGAGGAGCACCAGGGCGAGGAGGGCGGCGGGGGTGGCGGAGGAGAGGGCCGGGCCCGCCGTCCAGGGGGCGAGGGCGGGGGCCAGGAGGGGCAGGACCAGACCCGACAGGGTTCCCCAGAGCAGCGCGACGACCAGGCCGCCCAGGCAGGGGCGGGGGAAGAGGAAACCGCTCCCGGCGGCGGCGAGGAGGAAGCCGGTGGCGAGGAGGTGCTGGAGGGAGCCGCCGCCCAGGGCCTCCGCGGCCGCGTCCTCCAGGCCGGCGAACCAGACGCTGGCGACGGCGAGGAGCAGGAGGGTGAGGAGGCCGTGCTTCACGGGCGGGGCCGGGATTCGGGGTCTTCGAGGAGGACCAGGACCGTCTCCGAGAACCAGGGCAGGACACGGCGCAGGCCGGCGACCCGCCAGCCGGCCTCCGCGGCCTCGCTGCGGATGTCCGCCGGGCTCAGGCGCGGGCGCAGGGTGCCGTGGGGGAGGCCGAGGCGGTGCCGCAGACGGCGGGCGGCATCCTTCTGGTGCCAGCCCGGATAGTAGGCGACCAGGGCCCGCGGGGCCATGCGCCGAAGCCCCCGCAGGGCCTCGACCCGTTCCGCGGGTCCCAGGTGCTGGAGGAGGCGCAGGCAGAGGACACAGGCGCCGTCAGCCCCTGCCAGGGGCGGGCGCCGCAGGTCGCCGATCACCTCCAGGCCTGCCCCGTGACGCCGACGCAGGGTCTGGAGCATTGCGGGACTCCGGTCGAGGTGCAGGACACGGACCCCGCAGCGGCGGAGCGCGGCGGTGAAGCGGCCGGTGCCGGCGGGGGCGTCCACGACAAGAGGGGGCAGCCTTCCGCTTCCGAGCCGCTTCAGGGCGGCGAGGACGGAGCGCTCCAGCCAGGCGTGGTCCAGGCGTCCGCGCAGGCCCCTCCAGCGGCGGTCGTAGCGCGCCGCCGTATCCTGCCGCCGGTAGAGGTCGGCCCAGTCGCTGGCTCCGAACTGCTCCGATGCGGCGCGATCCCGTGTCATCTCCTTCCGCCTCCTGCCGCGCCCGGTCCGGGGCCGGCGCCGCGGCCCGGTTGCTCGCCTGGTACCGCCGCCGCCGCCGTCCCCTGCCCTGGCGCCGGCCGGGCACCGGACCCTATCACACCTGGGTCTCCGAGGTGATGCTCCAGCAAACGCGGGTGGAAACGGTGGCGCCGCGCTACGAGGAGTTCCTGCGCCGCTTCCCGGACCCCGAGACCCTGGCGCAGGCTTCCGAGGAGGAGGTCCTCCGGGCCTGGGCGGGTCTCGGCTACTACCGGAGGGCGCGCCAGCTCCAGGCGGCGGCGAGGTATCTGGTCGCGGAGGAGGGTGGCGAGCTTCCCCGGGACTACGAAAGCCTGCGGCGGCTGCCCGGCGTAGGGGAGTACACCGCCGCCGCCATCGCCTCCATTGCCTACGGCGAGCCCCGGGCGGTCGTGGACGGCAACGTGAAGCGGGTCGCCGCCCGGGTCCTCGGTCTGGAGCTCGAAGCCCCGGATCCGGTCCTGCACCGGCGGGCCCGTGCCTGGCTTCAGGGGTACCACGACGAACTCGCCGCCCGAAGGGCGCATGGCAATGCCGCCGGCGACCTGAACCAGGCGGTCATGGAACTCGGGGCCACGCTCTGCCGCCCGCGGGCGGCAGAGTGCCCGCGCTGCCCCTTGCGCCGGGACTGCCGCTCCGCCCGGGACGGCCGCGCCCTGGTGCGGCCTGCCGCCGGCCGCGCCGCCTCGGCCGAGGAGCTCCTGCTCGAGATGCTCCTGGCGCGCCGGGGCGAGGCCGTCCTTCTGGCCCGGAGGGAGCGAGGGTGGAACCGGGGCTACTTTGAGCCGCCGCTTCGTCTTCTCCGCGGCCGGGCGCCGGCGGCTGCCGCCCTGGAGCGGGAGTGGGAGATTCCCGGCGGCCCCGGCCGCTTCCTGGGGGAGTTCCGCCACGGCATCACTCGCTACCGCCTGCGGGTCCGTGTCCGGGAGTGGACCGGCCTGCCGGCCCGGCTGCCCGGGTGCTGGCGCTGGCTCGGCCCGGAAGAGGGACCGTGGAGCACTCTGGCGCGCAAGGCGGCGGCCCTTCCCGGGCGGCCTGCGTAAGTCCTTCGACAGCTCTCGGCTCGGCCCCTGGAGAGGGAGCGACCTCCTATGCTTCCGGCCCCGGGGACCTCCGTCCCTCCCCGGCCCGGCTCGCCGTCGTCCCCACCTGGGCGGAGCCCGGGAGCCGCTCCCGCACGCCCTCCGCCCGTGAGCCTCTTCCTCCGCGCCGCTGCCGTGGGGGCCGGCCTGATCCTGGCCGCACGCCTCCCGGCCCAGGACCCGCCCAGACTGCGGATCGGGCGGGCCAGGGAGGCGCCGGTGATCGATGGCCTTCTTCAGGAGAAGGCGTGGGAGGGGGCGACGCGCATCCCTTCCTTCACCGAGGTGGACCCGGTGGAGGGACGGCCCGGGGACCCGCCGACCGAGGTCTTCCTCATGCGGGACGCGGAGAACCTGTACCTCGGCTTCCGCGCCTGGGAGCCCCGGGTCGAGGACATGGTTCTGCAGAACATGCGGCGCGATGCCTTCCTCAATGACGACGACCGCTTCGAATTCATTCTCGACACCTTCCACGACCGCCGCACCGCCTACTGGTTCCAGATCAGCGCCGCCGGTTCGCGCGGCGACGCCTTGATCTCGGACAACGGCGCCCGCTTCAACAAGCGCTGGGACACGCGCTGGGAGGGACGCACCCGGGTCCTGGAGGATCGCTGGGAGGCGGAGATCCGCATCCCTTTCCGCGTCCTCGGCTTCGGCGATCAGCCTGTCTGGGGAGTCAACTTCGAGCGCTTCCGCGGTCCCGGGCGGGTGCGCCTGCGCTGGGCGGGGGCGGTGCGCTCCAACCGCCTGTTCACGGTCTCCGCAGCCGGCGAGATGGAGGGCCTGGAGGGCATCGAACGGGGTTCGGGTTGGGAACTGGTCCCCTACTTCAAGACCCGCTACGCCGTGAACGAGACCGACGCCGATTCCGACCTCTTCGGCGCCATCGGCGGCGAGATCAACTGGACCATCACCCCGGAGCTGGCTGGCTCTCTCACCCTGCGCACCGACTTCGCCGAGACCGAGACCGACGAGCGCCAGGTGAATCTGGGCCGCTTTCCCCTGTTCTTCCCCGAGAAGCGCGACTTCTTCCTCCAGGACAGCCACCTCTTCGAGTTCGGCGAGCAGTCCGGGTTCCGCGGCAGCAACAACCTCGTGCCCTTCTTCAGCCGCCGCATCGGCCTGGTCGAAGGCGAGGAGGTCCCCATTGACGCCGGCC
>JALUUN010000636.1 GCA_027021325.1 Planctomycetota bacterium | reverse complement strand
CGGTCTCCGGCCGGCGGTCAATTCCCCCCCGGCGCCCGTATCCTCTGCGCCGGCCCATGGCAGAGAACGCCTTCCGAGCGCCCCGGGGGACCCGGGACCGGTTCCCGGAGGATCTGGTCCTCCTGCGGCACCTGGAGCGGACCGCACGGCGCCTGGCCCGGAACTACGGCTACGGGGAGATCCGGCCGCCCCTCTTCGAGGAGACCCGGCTCTTCACCCGCTCCCTGGGCGAGGCCAGCGATGTCGTGGAGAAGGAGATGTTCACCGTCGCCCGCCGCGGGGAGGGCGAGGAGGAGGGCGCCGGCTGGACCTTCCGCCCCGAGGGGACCGCGGGCGTCGCCCGGGCCTACGTCCAGGGTGGCTTTGCCGCCCGCGCCCCCTTGCAGAAGTGGTTCTACCTGGGCCCCATGTTCCGTTACGAGCGGCCGCAGAAGGGCCGCGAGCGCCAGTTCACCCAGTTCGGCGTCGAGGCCTTCGGCTCGGCCAGCCCGCTCCTGGACGCGGAGGTCGTGGACCTCTGCGTCCGCTTCTTCCAGGCCCTGGGCCTGGGGGAGGCCCTGGAGGTGCGGGTGAACACCATGGGGGATCCCGCCGATCGCGAGCGCTGGCGCCGGGCCCTGCGCGCCTTCTTCGAGCCGCGTCTCGGCGGGCGTTGCGCCGACTGCCGCTCGCGCTTCGAGCGCAACGTCTTCCGGCTCCTGGACTGCAAGGTCGAGGCCTGCCGGCGGGACAACGAGAGCGCCCCGGCCCTGCGCGAGCACCTCGGCGAGGAGAGCGCCGGCCATCACCGCCGCTTCCTCGAGGCCCTGCAGGCCCTGGGACTCCGCGCCGAGGAGGATCCCGGCATCGTGCGCGGCCTCGACTACTACACCCGGAGCGTCTTCGAAGTGCACTACCCGCCGCTCGGGGCGCGTTCGGCCCTGTGCGGCGGCGGCCGCTACGACGGCCTCGTCGAGGAGGTGGGCGGGCCGCCGACCCCGGGCGTGGGCTTCGCCATCGGTTTCACGCCCCTGGAACTGGCCCTCCAGGAGCTCGGGCTTCCGCCGCAGGAGGACCTGCGGGATCTCCAGGAGGAACTCCGGCCTCAGGTCTATGTCGTCGCCATCACCGGGGGGGAGCGTCTGCCGGCTCTCCGGCTGGCGAGCCGCCTGCGCGCCGAGGAGGGACTGCGCACGGCCCTGGACGCCCGGGAGAAGTCGCCCCGGGCCCAGTTCAAGGAAGCGGGAAGGAGCGGAGCGCGCTTCGCCGTCGTCCTCGGACCGGAGGAGCACGCTGCCTGCCGCGCCGTGGTGCGCGACCTCCAGGGCGGGGAGGAGGTGCCCGTGGGTCTGGAGGCTCTCGGCTCCTGGCTGCGGGAGCGCCTCGGGGCCTGAGGGATGCGCCTGGTCCTCTTCGGAGGTTCCTTCGACCCGGTCCACCGGGGACACGCCGCCGTCGCCGACGCCGCCCGCCGGGCCCTGGAACCGGATCTCCTTCTCTGGATCCCGGCGCGCCGGGCGCCGCACAAGCCCGGCCGCCGGCCCCGGGAGCCGAGGATCCGTGGCGTCCTGCTCGAGGCCTTCCTGCACGACCGTCCGGGCGAGGCCCTCTGCAGCCTGGAGCTGGAGCGCGAGGCGCCGAGCTACACCATCGAGACCGTGCGTGCCCTGGAGGCGAAGCACCCCGGGGCCGAGCTCTGGTTCCTGATCGGCAGCGACTCCCTGGAGCACCTGCCGACCTGGAAGGACCTGCCCGGGCTCCTGCGCTCCCTCCACTTCGGCGTCGTCCCCCGGCCGGGCCATCCCAGGGAGCGCCTGGAGGCCTTCCGCTCGAGTCTGCCCCCGGAGCTCCGCCGAGCCTTCCGGGCCCGGTGGATTCCCATGCAGCCGGTGGCCGTCTCCTCGACCGAGGTCCGCCGGCGCCTGGCCCGCGGCGAGGACTGCCGCGACCTCCTGCCCGCGGCGGTGGCGGAACGGATCGAGCGGGAGGGCTGGTACCGGGAGGGGCCGGCTTGAGTCCGGCCGAGGCCGGGGTCGTCCTGGCGGCCGCCCTTTGCGGGCGCCTGCTGGCCGGCCCCCTGGCGCGTTCGGCCCTCCGGGCCGGCTTCGCCGACCGGCCGGGCGGCCACAAGGGGCACGCCGCCCCCGTGGCCCTGGCCGGCTTCCTGCACGCCCTGCCGGTCCTCGGCCCGCTCCTGGCCGGCGCCTCCTGGGGCCTCGTCCTCGGCGCCCAGGGCGTGCTGGCCCTCGGCCTGGCCGAGGACCTGGCCAAGGCCCGGGGCCGAGAGATCCCCTGGCCCCTGCGTCTCCTCGGTCTGCTCCTCGCCTCGGCCCTGCCGGTCCTCTCCGGGGAGCTCCCCGCGGGCGCCGGGGCGCTCCTGGCGGCCTCGGCGATCGCCTTCAACTGGTTCGACCATGCCGACGGCCTCTGCGCCGCCGCCGCCCTGGGACCGATGGCGGTGCTGGCCGCCGGACCGGCGCCCGAGCTCCTGGTTCCCGCCGGCCTGCTCCTCGGCTTCCTCTTCGCCAACGCCTGGCGGCCGGCGGGGCCGCTTCTCTTCCTCGGCGACACCGGAGCCCAGGTCCTGGGCTGGGCGCTGCCGGCCCTGGCCTGGCGGGCGGCGCCGGCGGCCGGCCTCCCGGAGCTGCGCCTCGCCCTGGCGGTCGCGCTCCTGCCCCTGGCCGACGCCGCCGGCGTCACCCTCCTGCGCCTGCGCGAGGGCCATCCGCCCTGGGAGCCCGACCGCGAGCGCCACCTGGGCCATCGCCTGGCCGCCCGCGGCTGGAGCCGGGGCGGCGCCGCTCTCCTGGTCCTGACCCTGGCGGCGGGCCTGACCCTCCCCGCTCTCCTCTGAGCTGCGGCCTACCAGAGCTGGATGCGGGCGCGCGAGAGCAGCGCCTGCTCCAGGGCGGTCTTCTCCTGCCAGGTCGGCTCGGCGGTGAGGATCTCCTCGATGAGTTCCTCGCGCACGTCCTCGAAGCGGGTCTCGGTGCGGTCCAGGAGCTGGACGAGGTGGAAGCCCGCGCCGCTTTCGACGATGTCGGAGACGCCGCCCGGGTCCAGGGACATCACCGCGTCGCGGAAGGCCGGCCCGTACAGGCGCCCGTTGTAGTTCTTGATCTCCCCGCCCTGGTCGCGGGTCACCCGGTCATGGGAGACCTCGGCGGCGACGGCGGCGAAGTCCTCTCCCTCCTGGATCCGGCGCGCGGCCTCCTCGATGCGCTCCCGGGCGCGGGCGCGGAGCTCCTCCATGTCGATCTCGTTGGGCTTGCGTCCGGCGCGCACCTCTTCGGCCTTGAGGAAGTTCGGCATGACGAGGATGTGGCGCAGGCGCAGCTTGACGCCGCCGGGACCGTAGCGGTTCTCGAACTCCTGCTTCAGGCGCTCGTCGGTGACCACCCGGGTGGCCCGCACCAGGGCGTCCTTGAGCATGTCGGTCCGGGTCTCCTGCTCGACGATGGCGCGGAACATCTCCAGGCTCTGGCCGTTGCGCTTCAGCTCCTCCTCGAAGGGGCGCGGGCGGGGCGACTCCTGGAGGCTGCGCAGCCGCTCCTCGACCCGGCGCTGGACCTCGGCCTCGTCGATCTCGATGCCGTAGCGCCCGGCCTCGGCCTGCAGGAGGATGTCCCGGGCCATCTGCTGGACCTGGCGCTTGCCGGCGACGGCGTAGAGGTGCTCCAGATACTCCTCGCGGGTGATCTCGACCGGCTCCAGGTCCGGGGCGCTGATCCGGGCGATCACGCCTTCGGGGAGAGGCTCCTCGGCGGCCTGGGGAAGGGCGGGCGCGAAGCCGGGCAGGGCGAGGATCAGGGGGGTCAGGAGCATCGTTCGCGAGTGCAGGCAGTGGCTTGCGGGCGAAAGGGCCGGGCGGGACAATGCCGGGCCGCCTCCGGAGGATAGCGCCGCCGGAGGCTCGTCTGGAGCCCCGGCGTGATCGCCTTCCTGTCCGACCTGCACTCCAACCAGGAAGCCCTGGAGGCCGCCCTGCGCGACCTCGAGTCCTGGCGTCCGGACGCCCTGATCTGTCTCGGCGACATCGTCGGCTACGGCGCCGCGCCGCGGGAGGTGATCCTCAAGACCCGGGAGCTCTGCGACGTGGTTCTTCAAGGCAACCACGATGCCGCCCTCCTGGACGACAAGGCGGCCCGCGGCTTCCACGAACGAGCCCTGCGCGCCATTGACTGGACGCGCCTGGCCCTGGATCCCGAGAAGGAGGAGAACTGGCCGCTCTGGGACTGGCTCGGCGAGCTGGTTCCGGCCATGGAGCTGGCCGAGGGCCCGGGCCACGAGGCCCTGCAGCTGGTCCACGCCTCGCCCTGCGAGCCCCTGAACGAATACCTCCTGCCGACCCTGGGCGCGCGAAGCCCCAGGCTCCTGGCCAGCTTCGAAGCGGCCCGCCACCGCCTGACCTTCTACGGCCACACCCACCACCCGGGTTTCTTCGCCGAGGGCGAGCCCTTCGTGCGCGCCTGCGGCGACGAGTACCGCCTGAAGCTCCGCCCCGGACGCCGCTACCTCATCAACGTCGGCTCCGTGGGCCAGCCCCGCGACGGGGACCCGCGCCTGGCCTACGCCCTCTTCGACGGCGAGGAAGTGCTCTGGCGCCGGGTCGCCTACGACGTGGACGCCGCCAGCCGCCGCATCGCCGAGACCGGCGGTCTCCCGGAGAGCCTCGCCACCCGCCTCCACGCCGGGCGCTGAGCCCGGCCCGCAAGCCGCCCATGGCCAACCGCGCGATCTTCACCGTCATCCTCTGGGTCGTCCTCGGCCTGCTCCTCTTCAATACCTGCTTCCAGAAGGAGGAGGACCGGGCGGATGAGGCCGGGGCCTTCCGGCCCGAGACCTTCCGCGCCGGCGAGGAGGCCCTGGACCGGCGCTTCGTCCTGGAGAACGACCTGGTGCGCTCGGAGTGGTCCACTCTCGGCGGCGGCTGCACCCTGGTCCAGCTCAAGGACTTCAGCGACCACCGGCCCGCCGAGGAGGAGCGCGACGGCGCGCCCTCCAGCCACTGGCTGACCCTGTACCGGGCGATCCCGGCCTACCCGCCGGACCCCATCGACGCGCCGCCGCGCCCCTGGAACTACCGGCGCCGCGATGCCCTGCGGATCCGCGAGGCCGAAGGGCTCCTCGGCGGACCCGACCTCCACTCGGCGGTCTGGAAGGCGGAGAAGCGCTCCCTCGAAGACGGCGGCGAGGAGCTCGACCTGAGCACCGAGGCGGGCGGCGTCCGCTTCCGCAAGGTCCTGCGTCTGCGGCCGGGGGACCGGCACATCGAGTGCCTGTTCACGACCGAGGCCCTGTCCACCGAGAGCACCGGCAAGGACCTCACCTTCTGGCTCTCCACCGGCGGCGGCATCCTCGTCGAGCCGGACCGCTTCTATCCCAATCCCTATGTCGGCGGCGGCGTCCTCGAGTATGGCGAGGTGGAGGATCTGGAGCTCTACCGTCGCATCTCCGGGGACCTTCCGGAGCGGCGGGACGCGGTCTGGCGTGCCACCGGCGACTTCGACTTCGTGGTCGAGGGCTCGAAGTACTTCCTGAGCGCCATCCGCTCGCCGGACCGGCCCTTCCGGGCGGTGAAGGCCGAGCAGGTCATCGACCAGGCGGCCTACCAGGAACTGATCTTCGAGGATCTC
>JALUUN010000635.1 GCA_027021325.1 Planctomycetota bacterium | reverse complement strand
CCGCCTCAGGGGGAGGCGGCAGGGTTCGTCAGTCCCCTTCAAGCCGGGGTCCGGGCCGGGCGGACGGGGAGGATCCGGACCTGCCTGGGCCGGTTCCCGGCCAGCTGACTTGCCCGGGGGCAAGAATGGCGGGGATCTCCGCCGCGGGGATGGAGGCCTGGAAGGGAATCCTACCCCGTCCGCAGGCGGGCCGCCTGCAAAGCGACGCGACGGCCTCCGCCGCCCTCCGCAGCGGGCCCGGCCCGCCCGCCGCAGCCCGCGCCGAAGCCACCGGCAGGGATGCGTGTGGCCGCCCCGGGCCTCGCCGGCGCAGCCGGGGCGGGCCTAGGATGGGCGGGCCATGCGCGCCGCCGTCCTCCTCCTCGGCGGGGGCCTCTCCCTCCTCGCCTGCTCCCCGGACGGCCCCCCCGCGTCTCCGGATGCCGATGCCGAAGCCATGACTCTGCAGGAGCGACGCGTCGAGACCGCCGGCGTTCCGGTGGCGGTCCTCGACTCCGGGCCGGGGGAACGCGGGCCGGCCTTCCTGCTCCTGCACGGGGCTGCCTTCACCAAGGAGGACTGGGTGGAGACCGGCATCGCTCCGCGCCTCGCCGAGGCTGGCTACCGGGTGGTGGCCGTGGACCTCCCCGGCGGCCGCGGCGCCACGCCCGCCGGCGGCGGTGAGCCCGCCGAGTTCCTCCTCGCCCTGATGGACTCCCTGGGCCTGGAGCAGCCCATTGTCGTCACGCCTTCGGCCAGCGGCCGCTACGCCCTGCCCGCCCTGGTCCGCGCCCCCGGACGCTTCGCTGGACTCGTCGCCGCCGCCCCGGTCACGATCCCCCAGCACAAGGAGGCCCTCGCCACCTGCCCGGTTCCGATTCTCGGCATCTGGGGCAGCCGCGACCGCATCGTCCCCGTCGCCCAGGGCCGCGTGCTCGCCGACACCGTCCCCAACGGCCGCCTCGTGGTCCTCGAGGGCGCTTCCCACCCCTCCTGGCTGAACGAGCCCGGGCGCTTCGGGGAACTGCTCCTTGAGTTCGCTGCCTCCCTGGGGACGGCGGACGAAGGCGGGGAGGCCGGCGGGGAAGCCGCGCTGGAGTCCGGAGGAAGCGGGGAGACCGGCGGCGGGGACGAAGACGCGGCGGGTTCCGGCGCGGACTGAGCCTTCGCGCCCGGCGCTAGGATGCCGGCCGCCCATGCGTCCGCTCTGCGTCCTCCACGGCAGCCTGCACCTGGATCCGGTCCGGACGCGCCTGCCCTTCCGCTTCGGGGCGGCGACCCTGCGCGAGACCGGGCTCCTCTCTCTGCGCCTGGCGGCGGAGGACGAGAGGGGCCAGGGGGCGGTGGGCTGCGCCGCCGACCTCCTGGTGCCGAAGTGGTTCGACAAGGACCCGGCGAAGTCTCCCGAGGAGAACCAGCGCGACCTGATCCGCTCGGCCGAGGACGCCCTGGCCGAGGTCCTCTCCGGGGAGCTGCCGCCGCTCTCCCTCTTCGACCTCTGGAAGTGGCTCCTCGCCGCCCGCGTCGAGGCCCTGCCCTTCGGGCATCCCGAACGCCTGTTGCGCCTCTTCGGCGTCGCCCTCGTCGAGCGCGCCCTCCTCGACGCCCTCGCCCGCCTCGAGGGCCTCTCCATCCTCGAACTCCTGCGCCGGAACGCTCTCGGCTTCCGGCCGGATCAGGTCCACCCCCAGCTCGCGGGCTGGGACTGGCAGGCGGAGCTTCCGGAGGCCCTGCCGCCGTCCCTGGCGGTGCGCCACACCGTCGGCATGCTCGACCCGCTGACCGCGGAGGACCTCGGTCCCGGCGCCCCTGAGGACGGCCTGCCCCGCACTCTCGAGGAGGCGGTGCGCGCCTATGGCCTTCGGGCCTTCAAGATCAAGGTCCACGGCGACCCCGCGGACGACCAGCGCCGCCTCCTGGACGTCGCCTCGGTCCTGGGCGACCTTCTGCCGCTGCCGCCGCGCATCACCCTCGACGGCAACGAGCAGTACACCGACCTGGAGGCCCTCGGCCGGCTCCTGGACGGCCTGGAGACGAGCCCCGAGGGGCGCTGGCTCCTGGAGGGCCTCGCCTTCGTCGAGCAGCCGCTTCCGCGGGCGCGCAGCCACGACCCCGCCGCCCTGGCCGGCCTGGAGGCCGTCGCCGGCCGCGTCCCCCTGGTTCTGGACGAGGCCGATGCCGGCGTCGCGGCCTTCCCCCGCGCCCTCGCCCTCGGCTGGCGGGGCGTCTCCCACAAGAACTGCAAGAGCTTCCTGCGCTCCCTCCTGCACCTCGGCCTGTGCCGCTGGTTCCGCGAAGAGCGGGGCGGGGAGGCCTTCCTCAGCGGCGAGGACCTGACGAACCTTCCCCTCCTTCCCCTGCAGCAGGATCTCGCCGCCGCCGCCGTCCTGGGCCTGCCCGACGTCGAACGCAACGGCCACCACTTCTTCCGCGGCCTCGATCACCTGCCCGGGCCGGAGCAGGAAGAGGCCCTCCGCCGCCACGGCGATCTCTACCGGCCGCTTCCCGGCGGCGGCGCGGCCCTGCGCATCGAGGACGGGCGCGTCGCCCTCGGCTCCCTCGAGGTTCCCGGCTTCGCCTCCGCCGTCTGCCCGCGGTGGGAACTCCATCCGTCCCTGGGACCGGGGGACCCCCTGGCCTACCCGTGAAGTTCCCGGTCCTCGCCCGCCACCCCGACGCCGCCTCCTTCCGCCGGCACCTCCAGTCCCTGGCGCCGGAGCTCGACTGCGTGGACGAGCCCGCCGGCGGTGCGGGGCCCCTGGCGCGCCCCCTGGAGGTGGAAGGCCTGCGCCTCCCGAACCGCTGGGGCATCCACCCCATGGAGGGTTGGGACGGCACCCCCGAGGGCCTCCCCACGGAGGCGACCTTCCGGCGCTGGCGCCGCTTCGGGCGCTCGGGAGCGGGCCTCGTCTGGGGCGGCGAGGCCTTCGCCGTCGAGGCCTCGGGCCGCGCCAACCCGCGCCAGCTCTTCCTGAACGACGCGGCCGACACCGCCGGCAGTCTGGCCGCCCTGCGCGAGGAGATCCTGGCCGGCCGCCGCGAGCAGGGCCTGGACCCCGAGGCGACGGTCGTCGGCCTCCAGCTCACCCACAGCGGGCGCTGGGCACGGCCCACCGCCGCCGGGCCGGCGCCGCGCACCGCCTGGACCCATCCGGTTCTCGACCGCCGCGCCGGTGCCGGTCCGGAGAACGTCCTCTCCGACGACGAGCTGCGGCGTATCCGCGACCGCTTCGTGCGCGCCGCCGTCCTGGCGCAGCGGGCCGGCTTCGACTTCGTGGACGTCAAGGCCTGCCACGGCTACCTCCTCCACGAACTCCTCGGCGCCCGCGACCGCCCCGGCCCCTACGGCGGCTCCCTGGAGGGGCGCACGCGCCTGTTCCGCGAGATCGTGGAGCGCATCCGCGCGGAGTGTCCCGGCCTGACCGTCGCCACCCGTATCTCGGCGGTGGAGGTCGTGCCCTACCGCCCCGACCCCGAGACCGGCGAGGGCGTGCCCGAGGCCTGGGAGGAGCACCTCCCCTGGCGGGCGGGCTTCGGCGTGGACCCGGAGGACCCGCGGCGCCCGGACCCGGCCGAGGCCTGCGCCCTCCTCGGAATCCTGCGCGGCCTCGGCATCCGGCTCGTCAACGTCAGCCTCGGCAGCCCCTACACGACGCCGCACCTGCAGCGGCCGGCGGCCTGGCCGCCGAGCGACGGCTACCTGCCTCCGGAAGACCCCCTGGCCTCCGTCGCCTTGCACCTGCGCGTCGTGCGCCGGCTCAAGGAGGCGGCGCCGGAGACCGTCCTGGTCGGCAGCGGCTACACCTATCTCCAGGAGTGGCTGCCCCATGTCGCCGAGTACGAGGCCGGCGCGGGGCATGTGGACCTCGTCGGCCTGGGGCGCATGGTGCTCTCCTATCCCGAACTCCCTCTCGACCATCTCGCCGGCCGGCCCCTGGACCGGCGACGCCTGTGCCGTACCTTCAGCGACTGCACCACCGCCCCGCGCAACGGTCTTCGGAGCGGTTGCTATCCGTTGGACCCGTACTATCGGAAGCGCCCGGAGGCGGGGCAGGTGCGGTCCCTGCGCCGCCGTCCGGTCTGAACCCCGCCGCGCCGGACATGCTCCCGCCCGTCTGCGCACCGCTCTTCCTGCTTCCGCTCCTGGCGCCGGCCGCGCCGCAGGAGGCGCCGGATCTCTTGCCGGCCCCGTCCGCCGCGGCGGAGCGCGGTGCGGGCGCGGTGCTTCCGGGCGGGCGCATCCTGGCCGTGAACCCCCTGCTCCGGCCGGCGGCCCAGGCCCTGGAGGCGGACCTTCCGCGCGTGGGCGTTCGCCGGGGCCAGGGGGTACCGGTGGTCCTCCAGACCCGGGAGGACCTGGACGGGGAGTTCCTGGTGGAGGTGGACGCGGAGTCGGTGCGGGTGACCGGCCGTGATCCCGCCGCGGCGGCCCGTACCGCCCGCTGGTTGCTCCAGTGGGTGGGGGCCGGCGGTGGACGGGCGCCCTTCCTGCGCTGGCAGGCGCAGCCGGCGCGGGCGCGGCGCGCCCTGGCCCTGGAGGACTCCGGGCCGGCGCCGCCGGAGGCGGGGCTCGAGCGGTTGCTTCAGCTTCTCTCCCTGCATCTGGCGACGGACCTGTACCTGGGGCTGGAAGAGCCGCCGAAGGAGCGGCCTCGGGCCTGGCGGCTCCTGGAGCGGCGCTACGGGGTGGCGCTCCACGCCGGTGCTGCGCCCGAGGGCCTTGCGCTCGTAGCGCGCCTGCCCCGGGAGGCCGCCGCCGGCCCGGGTCCGGCCTTCGAGGAGGAGCGCCTGCGCCTGCCGGGCCTCCTGGCGGCGGCCTTCGCGGGCAAGGCGCCGGAGGAGGCGCCGGTCCTGACGCCCGCCCGGGGCACGGACCGGCTCCTGCGCCGTCTCCTGGCGGCCCGCCGGCCCGGCCCGCTCCGCGTTCGGGTCGAGGCCGCCGGCGCCGGGTCCGTCCGGCTCACCTGGGAGCCCTCGCCGGACGAGCCCCTGGCCTACCGGGTGGAGAGCGTGGACCCGGCCCGCCCCTCGCGGGCCCAGCTCCTGGCGGAGCTTCCCCCGGACCTCCGCTCCTGGGAGGGCCCCTGGCCGGGCGAGGGCCGCGTCCTCCGCGTCCGCGCCCGCAACCCCCTCGGCCTCGGCGCCCCCGGCGCCCTCCTGCACCCGCCGGAGGGCTGAGAGGCCGGGGTCCGCAGCCGGAAACCCGCCGTCCCGCGGCTCCGGCCCGGCTCCGCCAGCAGGGCGTGGAGGGAGATGGGGCCCTGGCGAAGGAGAAGGGCGGCCGACCCCGGCCGGGAGGGAGGGCCTGGAGAGATCAACAGGTCCGGCAGGCCACGGCCCGCCCTCCGGTGGCCTGCGTAGGAGACGGCGCCGGCGGGCTGCTGTGGCAGACGGAGTTCCCCTGGAACGGCGCCGGGGAGCTCGCCGCCGAGACCCAGGGTCTGCCGGGCGACGCCCACACCTGGTCCTGGACCTACGGCTACGCCGGCGAGGTCCTGGAGGAGGTCTGGCCGGCCGGCTTCGGGATCGCCCGTGCGACCCGCACCCGCGACAGCGCCCTGCGCCTGTCCGGGACGACGGTGGAGGATCCCTCCGGCGCGACCCTGGCCGCCTACGCCCCGCTGTGGGACGGCGCCCGTCCCGGGGGCATGGCGGAGACC
>JALUUN010000634.1 GCA_027021325.1 Planctomycetota bacterium | reverse complement strand
CCGCTCGGCCAGCTCCCGGCGCATGCCCGGGAGCGCGGCGAGGCGTTCGGGATCCATGCCGCGCAGAACCTGGAGGTCGCCGCCGCAGAGGTCCAGGAGCTGCTTGCGGCGGGCGGCGCCGATGCCGGGCACCTGCTCCAGGATCAGGCGCACGTTCTCCCGCCGCGAGCGGTGGAAGCTCAGGGCGAAGCGGTGGGCCTCGTCGCGGACCCGCTCCAGGAACAGGCGCTCGGGGCTGCCCCGCTCGAGGATCACGGGCTCCGCCCTTCCGGGCAGGAACAGGCGCTCCTCGGCGGCCACCGGCCCGCGGCCGCGCCGCGCCTTGGCCAGGGCGGCGAGCGGAGCCTCCGGGAAGCCGGCCTCCCGCGCCGCCGCCATCCCGGCCTCCAGCTGCCCGCGGCCGCCGTCCAGGACCAGGAGGTCCGGGAGCCCCTCCTCGCCGGCGCGGCGCAGCAGGCGGCCGACGACCTCGGCCATGCCGGCGAAGTCGTCGTTGCCCACGCCGCCGCCGACCAGGAAACGGCGCCAGGCCTCCCGCTCCGGCCGCCCCTCGACGAAGCGCACGCGGCTGGCCACCCGCTCCCGGCCCTGGAGATGGCTCAGGTCCACGCAGTCCACCACCGCCGGCGCCGGAAGGCCCGTCAGCGCCCCCAGGCGGGCGGCGAGTTCGGGCCAGGGCAGGCGCGGCGCCGCCCCGGCCCGGGCGCGGGCGTTGGCCTCGGCCATGCGTACGAGCGCCCGCTTCTCGCCGCGGGCCGGCGCGAGCAGGCGCACCCGGTGGCCGGCCCGCTCCGAGAGCACGGCCTCCAGGGCCTCGTGCTCCTCGGGCAGAGCCCCGAGGTAGAGGCGTGGCGGGATCTCCGCCCCGCCGCCGTCCCGGTAGAGGGCCGGGACCAGTTCGCCGTACATGGCCGCCGGCTCCCCGCGCAGGGGCAGGCGCCCGTGCCGGGTGTGGATCCATTCGCCGCCGCGGTACTCGAGGACCGCGAACTGCCCGCGCTCGTCGATGCCGGCGACGTCGAAGTCCGCTTCCTCCTCCAGGCGCACCTTCTGCGGCGCCGCCAGGGCCTCGAGGGCGCGCATCCGGTCGCGGGCGCGCAGCGCGGTCTCGTACTCCTGGCGCGCCGAGGCCTCCTCCATGCGCCGGCGCTCCCGCTCCAGGGGCTCCCGGACCCGGCCCTGGAGGACCTCGCGCGCCCGCTCCACCGCCTGCCGGTACTCGCGGGCTTCGACGAGGCCGACGCAGGGCGCCGAGCACAGGCCGAGGCCGTGCTTGAGGCAGGGGCGGCTCCGGTTCGCCAGGGTGTGGTCGCTGCAGTCGCGCAGGCCGAAGGCCTGCATGAGGAGGCGCTTGGTCCGGCGCGCCGCCCAGGCGCTGCCGAAGGGGCCGAAGAACTCGCCGCGGCCGCGGCGCCGGCGCGCCAGGCCGAGGCGCGGCCAGCGGTGGCCGCTGTCCAGGTGCACGAGGAGGAAGGCCTTGTCGTCGCGCAGCTGCAGGTTCAGGGGCGGCTGGTGGCGCTTGACCAGCTGGTCCTCGAGGAGCACCGCCTCGATCTCGTGGTCCGTGACCCGCCACTCCACGCTCACCGCCCGGGCCAGGAGCTCGGCCATCTGGAAGCGGCCGTCGGCGCCGCGGCGGCGGTAGACCTGGACGCGGCGCCGCAGGTTGCGCGCCTTGCCGATGTAGAGGACCCGGCCCTCGGCGTCCCGGAAGAGGTAGACGCCGGGGCGCTCGGGGGCGGCGCGCAGCTGCTCGGCGAAGGAGGGCTCCTCCATCATCCCCGGCCGGCGGCGGCCTCCGGGCCGAGCTCCAGGCTCAGGGCCTCGAGGCGCCGCATCTCGTCGCGCAGGCGCAGGGCGGTCTCGAAGTCCAGGTCCGCGGCGGCGGCGAGCATGCGCCGGCGCAGGTCCTCGAGATGCTCCTCCAGGTCGCCCTCGGGCAGGAGCGCGGGCGCCTCGCCCTCCTCGCCCCCGTCCCGGGCCAGGAAGCCGGCCAGGGAGTCCGCCACCTTCTTCCGCACCGTGCGCGGCACAATGCCGTGCTCCTCGTTGTAGGCGATCTGGCGCGCCCGGCGGCGTTCGCACTCCTGGATGCAGGCGGCCATGGAGTCCGTGACCCGCTCGGCGTAGAGGACCACCCGGCCCTCGACGTTGCGCGCCGCCCGGCCGCAGGTCTGGATCAGGCTGGTCGTCGAGCGCAGGAAGCCCTCCTGGTCGGCGTCCAGGACCAGGACCCGGGCCACCTCGGGCAGGTCCAGGCCCTCGCGCAGGAGGTTGATGCCGACCAGGACGTCGAAGACCCCGAGCCGCAGGTCGCGCAGGAGTTCGGAGCGCTCCAGGGTGTCGATGTCGCTGTGCAGGTAGCGCGCGCTCAGGCCGTTCTCCTGCAGGAACTCGGTCAGGTCCTCGGCACTGCGCTTGGTCAGGGTGGTGACGAGAACCCGGTGCCCGGCCTCGACGGCGCGGCGGCACTCGGCCAGGGCGTCCTCCACCTGGCCGTGCGCCGGCCGCACCTCGATCTCGGGGTCCACGAGCCCGGTGGGCCGCACGACCTGCTCGACGACCCGGCCGCCGGCCAGCTCCAGTTCCCGCTCCCCCGGTGTGGCGCTCACGTAGAGAACGCGGCCGAGAAGGGCCTCGAACTCCTCGCCGGAGAGCGGCCGGTTGTCCAGGGCGCTCGGCAGGCGGAAACCATGTTCGATGAGGGTCCGCTTGCGCGCGTGGTCGCTGCGCAGCATCCCGTGGATCTGGGGCAGGGTGATGTGGCTCTCGTCCAGGACGCAGAGGAAGTCGCGCGGAAAGTAGTTCAGGAGGGTGAAGGGCGGCTGGCCGGGCGCCCGCCCCTCGAAGTGCCGGGAGTAGTTCTCGATGCCGCGGCAGAAGCCCATCTCCTCGAGGTCCTCGAGATCGCTCAGGGTCCGGCGTTCCAGGCGTTCGGCCTCGATCTCCCGGCCCTGGCTGCGCAGGAGCGCGCACTGGCGGATCATCTCCCCGCGGATCGCCTGCATGGCCCGCGGCACCCGCTCCTCGGGCTGGACGTAGTGGCCGACCGGGAAGATCCGCGCTTCCGCGGGCTCCTCCAGGATCTCTCCGGTCAGGGGGTCGCAGACCAGGAGTTCCGCGACCCGGCCCTCGTCGAGTTCCACGCGGAGAACGCGCTCGGCCTCGTAGATGGGCCAGATCTCCACCGCCTCGCCCCGCACCCGGAAGGAGCCGGGCCGGAAGTCGTGTTCGCCGCGCAGGTGCTGGGTGCGGACCAGGTCGCGCAGGAGCTGCCGCCGCTCCAGTTCCGCGCCGCGGACCAGGTGCAGGGCCAGGGAGCGGTAGGTCTCCGGATCGCCCAGGCCGTAGATGCAGGACACCGAGGCCACGACCAGGACGTCGCGGCGCGCCAGGAGGGCGGCCGTGGCGGCGTTCCGCAGGCGGTCGATGCGGTCGTTGCGGCGGGCGTCTTTCTCGATGTAGGTATCCGTCGCCGGCAGATAGGCCTCGGGCTGGTAGTAGTCGTAGTAGGAGACGAAGTAGTGGACGGCATTCTCCGGGAACAGATCCCGGAACTCACCGTAGAGCTGGGCGGCCA
>JALUUN010000633.1 GCA_027021325.1 Planctomycetota bacterium | reverse complement strand
CCGCTCGACCACCTGGGCGAGGGTGAAGGTCTTGCCCGAGCCGGTCACCCCCAGGAGGACCTGGCGCGCGCCGGAGTCGCGGAAGCCCGCAGCGAGGGCCTCGATGGCCGCGGGCTGGTCGCCCCGGGGCCGGAAACCGCTCACCACCCGGAAGGTCCCCTGCTCCATGCCTGCTTCTAGGGGCTATCCTGCCCGGGCCGGCCTCCCCTGCCCATGGTCCACATCCGCTGCCGCCATTGCGACGCCCGCTTGCGGGTCTCCGGGGCCCGACCCGGCTCCAGGATACGCTGCCCGTCCTGCGGGCGGACGACGCCGGCCGTGCCCGAGACCGGCGCGCCGCGGGCAGGCCGGCGCCCGAAGCGCAAGGCCGGCCGCGGCCCCTGGCTGCTCCTCGGCGGCGTGGTCCTGGCGACGCCCGCCGTCCTCCTGGCCCTGAAGCAGGTCCAGGCGCCGGGCTCGGGCCGGGCCGGCGATCCGGAGCCGCTGCGCGCGGCCCCTGCTTCGGAAAGCGCGGCGCCGGAGCGCGCCGCCCGGGTAGATCCCCGGGAGCACCCCGCGACCCGCGCCGTCCTCCTCCTGGCCTCGGCCCTGGCCCACGCCAACACCGGCGGTGCGGCGAACCTCCTGGACCTGGCCGCGCTCCACGAAGAGGCGACCGGCGGCCGCTCCTATCCCTGGGCGGCCCTGGACTACGCCGAGCGCCGGCGCTTCCAGGAGGAGACCGTGGCCGCCCTCCTCCAGGAACCCGTCTTCCAGGGCCTCGGGGAGGGACCGCCGGACCAGGCCCGCTTCCTGGAGGAAGCGCCCGACCGTCTCGTTCTCGAGTTGCGTCAGGCCGCCGACCCCGCCGCCTGGCGCCGCTTCACCCTGCACCGGCGGGACGGCGCCTGGAAGGTGGCCGCCTGGGAGCGGGGGCGCGACCCCGAATCCGAAACGGCGGCCCAGGGTGAGGAGGAAGCGGGGCCGGCCGGGGGCGAGGTCCCCGAGGCCCTGCTGGCGGACCTGGATACCCCCGAGGAGCGGGCCTTCGCCGAGCAGCACTTCCGCATCGTCACCGACGAGGCCGGCAACACCGCCCGCCTCTGGAAGGGCGAGATCCGCCGCGTGGAGCTCGTCGAGGGAACGAGCAGCGAGGAGCAGCAGGCCCTGGAGGAATGGATCCAGGGGGCCCTGACCGCCGACGGGCTCAGCGCCCGTTTCGCCCGCCGGGCCCTGGAACGGAACCTCCCGAAGGCCCTGCCACTGATCCTGAACCGCATCGCCGACCGTCCCCTCACCGGGGATGCCGCCCGCCAGGAGGAACTCGCGGCCCTCGACGCCCTGCTCCGGAGCCTGACCTGGCGCGACGAGTTCCCCTTCCCCATGCCCGGGGTGAACGAGATCGACGACGCCGGGCGCCTGCGGGAGCTGCAGCAGGCCTGCCTGGAGGCCTGGTTCGGCTGGTGGGAGCGCGAGGGACGGCGCTGGGAGGCGTGGAAGGAACGGAAGGGCATCCCCGACCCGCCGCCCGAGCGCCGCCGACGCGGCGGGCCGCGGCGACCGTCCTAGAATGAGGACCGGCCCCGCGGCCGGACCCTGAGCCCCCGAGAGCCCATGAGCGAACGCATCGGAACCTGCCAGGACTGCGGCGCGCAGTACGGCAACATCCCTCCCACCCTGACCGCCACGAAGGTGAAGTGCCGGAAGTGCGGAGGGGTCGTCGTCATCCCGCCCCTGGAGGCGTCCGCCGGGGCTCCGGCCGCGTCCTCCGCGCCCGCTCCCGAGGCCACGGCCGGTGGAGCGGAGCCGAAGACCGCGGAGAAGCCGGCGGTCCAGGCGCGCCCCCTTGGGGAGAAGGCTCCGGCGCCGGAGCGTCCCGCCGCCGCGGCGCCCGTGGACCGGGAGGTGGCCAGGCCCGCCAAGCCGGCCCAGCCCGTCAAGCCCGTCAAGCCCGTCAAGCCCGTCAAGCCCGTCAAGCCCGCCAAGCCCGCCAAGCCCGCCAAGCCCGCCAAGCCGGCCCAGCCCGTCAAGCCAGCCAAACCGGTCAAGCCAGCCAGGCCGGTCAAGCCGGTCCAGCCCGCGAAGCCGGCCCGCCCGGTTCAGGCCTCCGCGCCGAAGGCGGAGCCGCC
>JALUUN010000632.1 GCA_027021325.1 Planctomycetota bacterium | reverse complement strand
TGGCGCACCGCCCCCGAGACCTTCGAGGGACGGGTCCTGCGCGGCGGGAACTGCCTGCACTGCCACATGCCCGAGGTCTTCCGCTCGGGCGGCCGGCGCGGCCGCGACCACGCCTTCCGTGCCAGCCATGACCCCGAGGCTCTGCGGGAAGCCGTGCGCCTGGAAGCGGAGTCGGCGGAGGAGGCCGTGCTCCTGCGCGTCGTGAACCACGGCTGCGCCCACAACTTCCCCACCGACGAGCGCAGCCGCGCCGCGGACGTCCAGGTCCGCTTTCGCTCGGCCGCCGGCTGGGAGCCCTGGCGGCAGCTGTACCGGATGCGCGACCCCTACCGCGACGAGGTGGATCTCACGAACACCCAGCTGCCCTCGGGCCAGACCTGGGAGACGCGGGTCCCCTGGCCGGAAGGCGCCCGGGAGGCCGAGGCGCGCCTTCTCTACAAGACGAATCCCTTCCTGCCCGACGAGGAGGCGGTGGTCGTGCACAGCGCCCGGGTCCCGGCACCGGGCGCGGGAGGCGGCCGGTGAGAGGCGGGGCGGCGGCCCTGGGCCTGCTCCTCCTCGGCGCCTGCGGGGGAGGTTCCGGAGGGCCGGCCCCCTGGCCGCCGCCGCCCGAAGCGGTCCTCCCGCCGGACTGGCTCCAGCCCTTCCTGGACCGGGCCCTCGAGGAGGGGCGCCAACACGGCCTCCCCGGGCCGGAGGCCCGGGAACTCCAGGAGACCGCCGATCTCCTGGACGCCGCCGCGGTCGGCGGCCGCATCGGCCGCGCCGCCCGCGCCGACCTGCGCGAGCAGCCTCCGCTTCGCCTCGCCGCCGCGCTCCTCGCCCTCCTCGAGGACCGCGAGACCCCGGTCGCCCTGCGCCGCCAGGCCCTGGCCCTCCTCGCCGAGGACGGGCCGGCGGCGGCGGTCCCGCGCCTCGTCCTGCGCCTGAAGTACGAGAAGGACTGGACGGCGAACGTGGACCTCGTCCGGGCGCTCTGGCGCCACGGCAACGGCGCCGGACTGGAGGCCCTGGTGAACATCCTCCAGAGCACCGACCCGGCCTTCGAGGAGGCGCGCCTCCGCGCCGCCGGGGCCCTGGCGGAGCTCCCGGGCCTGCCGCCGGAGGCGACCGGCTTCGAGGAGCGCTGGCGCCACCTCCTGGACCTGCGCGAGCGCTGGCTCGGGGAGCGCCGGCTCCTGCCCGATGCCCGGGAACGCTGGCCGGCGACCGAGGGCGGCGAGGATCCGGACTACCGGCAGGAACTCTGGCGCATCCTCGCCCGCCTGCGCAGCCAGCCGCTCCGTCCGGTGGACGACGCCCGCTACGTCCTGAGCCGCGTCTCCCTCTCGGTCCTGCCGCTGCTTCTCCAGGCGGCCCGCGACCCGGACCTCTACGTCCGGGAACACGCCCTCCAGGTCCTCTCCTGGCTCGGCCCTGCCGCCGGCCACGGCCTGCGCCGCCAGGGCCGGGACTGGGAAGCCTTCGTGCGGGCGGCCCTCGGCGACGCCCGGGCACGGCCGCGGGTCCTGGAAGCGGCCGGCGCCCCGGGCCTGGCCGAGGCCGCGCCCTGGATCCTGCCCTGGCTGGTGCACGGCGACGCCGAGGAACGCACCGCCGCCGCCGACGCCCTGCTGCGCTGCGCCGATCCGGATCCCGGGCTCCTGGAGGTCCTGCGCCGGGTCCACGCCGGCGAGGCCGGGCCGCTGAGCCCGGAAGCCGCCTGGTCCCTCATCCTCCTGCGCCTGGAGATCGACCCGGGCTGGCGCCCGCCCGAGGGGCTCGCCGAGAGCGAGCGCCGGCGGCGCGAACGCTGGCGGGCCGAGCGGAGCCTGCGGCCGGCGCCTGCGGGCGAGGCCGGGGACGGGCCCTGACCGAGAATCCCGCCGTGAACGCTCCCGATTCCCTCTTCGGCCCGAGCCGGCTCCAGACCCTCGCCTGCGGCCGCTGCGGCGAGGAGCACGATCCGCACCGGCTGCAGACCGTCTGCATCGCCTGCGGCGGTCCGCTGCTCGCGCGCTACGACCTGGAGTCCCCGGGCCTGCCGGATCTCGCGGGCTGGCGGGCCCGCCCGCGGATCCCCTTCCGTCTGCCCGAGCTTCTGCCGCTGCGCGCCGGGGCGGAGACGCCGAGCCTCGGCGAAGGAAACACGCCTCTCGTCGAGTTCCCCCGGGTCGCCGCCGAACTCGGCGCCGGCCGCTTCCTGGTCAAGGACGAGTCGCGCAATCCCGGCCACGCCTTCAAGGCCCGGGGCATGGCCGTGGCCGTGGCCCGGGCCGCCGAGCTGGGGGCGCGCACCGTCGCCCTGCCCACCGCCGGCAACGCCGGCGTGGCCGCCGCCGCCTACGGTGCCCGGCACGGCCTCGCGGTGCAGGTCGCCCTGCCGCGGGAGACGCCGGCCCCGATCCGGACCGCCTGCCGCGCCCTGGGCGCCCGCGTCCAGGAGGTCGAGGGCAGCATCGCCGAGGCCGGCGCCTGGATCGCGGAGCGCGCCGAGCGGGAGGGCTGGTTCGTCCTCGCCACCCTGCGCGAGCCCTACCGCCTCGAAGGCAAGAAGCTCATGGGCTACGAGCTCCTCGACGAGCTCGGACGCCTGCCCGAGGTGATCCTCTACCCGACCGGCGGCGGCACCGGCCTGATCGGCATGGCCAGGGCCTTCGACGAGATGGAGGCCCTGGGCTGGACCGGGCCCGAGCGACCGCGCTTCGTGGCGGTCCAGACCGAGGGCTGTGCGCCCCTGGTCCGGGCCTTCGAGGAGGGGCTGGACCACGCGCCGCCCTGGGAGGATCCCGCCCCCACGCGGGCCTTCGGCCTGCGCGTCCCTGCCGCCCTCGGCGACTTCCTGATGCTCGACATCCTGCGCCGCGGCGGCGGCACCGCCCGGGCGGTCCCCGAGGCCGCCCTGACCGAGGCCGGGGAGGACTTCGCCCGGCGCTTCGGGATGTGGCTGGGACCCGAGGCCGCGGCCTGTCTCGCCGCCGCCCGCCAGCTGGCCGGGGAAGGCTGGTTCCGGCCCGCGGACACCGTCGTCCTCTTCCAGACCGGCTCGCCCTTCGTCTATCTCGGCTGAGGGCTGGGCGGAGGCGCGGGTGCCGGCGGCCGGAAGGGATCCTCGGCCGCCGGGCGGCGTTCCTCGATGGCACCGCCGCCGCGCGGCTCCGGCTCCGCTTCCTCCAGGAGGCGTTCCACCTGCGGCCGGGTCAGGGCGCCGAGGAGGAAGGAGGCGCCGGCCAGCACCAGCGGCGCCAGGACCCGGCGCTCGTCCGTCTGGGTCTCGGACAGGACGGCGCAGCCGAGCATCCGGTCCCAGGGGGTGATGCCGCGCTCGGTCAGGAGGATCCAGGCAAAGATCCCCGCCCCCAGGGTGAGGGCGGGATGCAGCCCCAGGCCGAGACCCAGGACCTGGACCAGGAGCGCCCGGGCCAGGGCGATGCGGAAGCCGAGGGTGCGGAGCCCCCGCATCTCCAGGACGCGGATGCCGAACAGGGCCTTGCCGGGGGTTGCCCCCCATTTCGCCAGGCACCCGGCCTCGGCCAGGAGCATGCCCGCCTGGCCGAGGAGGGGGAAGAGTCCGGCCTCGTCGGGGTGGAGCCAGCCGATGCCGAAGGGACGGCCGGCCAGCTCCAGGAGCACCGCCCAGAGCACCGTGTCCAGAAAGCGGGCGAAGAAGCGCCGGACGGGCCGCGGCCGGAGGCGCTCGGTGAGATCGCCGGCGGCGGCGGACGGCGGCCCGGAGGCGCGGGCGGAGAGCTCCGGGGGGCCGGAGCCCGGGGGCTCCGCCGGCGGCGGGATCTGCGGCGGCGCTTCCGCCGGCAACGCCTCCCCGAAGGTCCCGGGGGGCGCTGCCTCCTCTCCGGCCTCGGCCTCCGGCGGGGCGACCAAGTGGCCGAAGGTCACGGTCTCGCCCAGGGGAAGCCACTCGGCCATGCCCGGACCGAAGACCAGGGTCGAGGCGTCCACGCGCCCTTCGCGGAAGGCGGCTTCGATCTCCTCGCGGCGCAGGGGGCCCCGGGCCTCGCCGCCCTGGAGCCAGTACCAGCCGGAGGCCTCCGCCATGCCCTCAGGCGCCGAAGTGCTCCTTCCAGACCGGCTCGCACCAGCCGACCAGGAGGGTGCGGCCGTGCAGGACCGCCGGGGCGCGCAGGGTGCCCGAGCGGCCGAGGAGGCGCGGCGCGACCTCGGCGGGGTCGGCCTCCTTCAGGGAGATCTCCTCGCCCTTGCGCCCGCGGCCGACGAGGACCCTGCGGGCACGCCCGAGGAGTTCCCGGACCTCCGGCTCACCGAGGGCGGCGCGCTTCGCATCCACCGTCTCCCGGACGGTGGCACCGATGCTCTCGAGGAAGGCATCGGCCTTGCGGCAGCCCTGTCAGCCCTTGCGGTGGTGGTACCAGTCGATGCGTGCGGCCATGGTGTCGTCCTCCCGGATACGGGGCGGGGAGTCTAGCAGCTGACCGGGCAGGGGCTCCGCCCGGCCGCCGCAGAGTCCCCGGAGGCGGGCCGGGGAAGGCCGGGCTGCCGGGACACCGGCGACGCTCCGAGGTGGGCCGCCGGGATCCGACCCTGGCTCCATCGGGCGGCGTCCCAGGGTGGCGATTCCGGCCCGCGCGCCCCGGAGAGGCTTGGAGGCCGGGCCCCTGCGGCCTAGGGTGCCGGATCATGGCGGCCGCCCTCGCCCTCACCGACGCCGGATCCGTCTGGGCCGACGGGGCCCGGGCCCTGGCCGGCGTCACTGCCGAGGCCGCCCCCTTCCTCTTCCTGGGCCTCTTCGTCGCCGGCCTCCTCCATGTCCTCCTGCCGCCGGGGGCCGTGGCCCGGCGCCTGGGGCGGCCGGGTCTGCGCTCCGTGCTCTGGGGCGCCCTGGGCGGCGCCCCCCTGCCGCTGTGCTCCTGCTCGGTCCTGCCCGTCGCCCTGGGCCTGCGGCGGAGCGGTGCCAGCCGCGGCGGCACGGCGAGCTTCCTGGTAGCCACCCCGGAGACCGGGGTGGACTCCATCGGAGTGACCTGGGCCCTCATGGACCCCTTCCTGACCCTCTTCCGGCCGCTGGCGGCGGTGTTCACCGCGATCACCGCCGGCCTGCTGGTCGAGCGCGGCGCCCGTGAGCCCGCGCCGGACGCGCCTGCGGTCCCGGGCAAGGCCTGCGGTTCCTGCCCCGGCGACACGCCGCCCGCAGCCCGGCGGCGGGGCCCGGTCGCCCTCCTGGGCGAGGCCCTGCGCTACGCCCTCGGTCCCCTGAGCGCCGACCTCGCCGGCTGGCTCCTCTTCGGACTCGTGGCGAGCGCCGCCCTCCAGGTCCTCCTGCCGGAGGGCTTCCTCTCCGAGCACTTCCCCCAGGGCTGGAGCGGACGCTTCCTGATGCTGGCCGTCGGGGTCCCCTTCTATATCTGCGCCAGCGCTTCGACCCCCCTGGCCGCGACCCTGGTCGCCAAAGGCCTGGAGCCCGGCGCCGCGGTGGTCCTGCTCCTGGCCGGACCGGCGACCAACCTCGCGAGCCTCGGCATCGTCCGCCGCGAGTTCGGCGGCACCGGCCTCGCTGCCTGGCTCGGCGCCATCGCCGGCGGCGCGCTCCTGGCCGGCGCCCTGGCCGACCTCTGGTACAGCCGGACGGGAGCCCCCACCTTCCGCATCGCCGAGGCGGCGGTTCACGAGCCCGGCCTTCTGGAGCAAGGGGCCGCCCTCGCCCTGGCCCTCCTCCTTCTCTACCACCTCGGCCGGAGGGCGCTCCGGCGCAGGATCGGGCCGCGTCGCTCCGCATGAGCCTCGAGATCCACCTCCTGGCCTCGG
>JALUUN010000631.1 GCA_027021325.1 Planctomycetota bacterium | reverse complement strand
CCTTCGATGGCGGTGAAGTCGAAGTTCTCGATCATCCAGCGGCCGGGGTAGTCCTTCATCTGGGCCACGACCTCCGCCACCAGGAGACGCCAGGCCTCGAGGCAGGTCTCGGGCATGACCGTGTCCTCGCCGAGGGCCTGCTCCAGCGCGTCCCGGGCGCGCAGCACCCGCGAGCGCAGGGTGCGCATGCGCGCCCCCGGCGACTCGCCGGTCTGGGCGCTGAAGTCGGTCCGGATGAACCACTTCTTGTAGCCGTCCTCGCTCAGTTCCTCCTTGATGCGCTGGTCGTAGGTCTCGACCGCCGCCACGGCGCTGGCCAGGAGGTTCTCGTTGTCCCGGCGCCGTGCCTTGGTGAGCTGGAAGTCCACCACCGTCTGCACCAGGAACCAGGCGATGAGCCCCACCAGCATGAAGCTGAAGGCCCCTTCGATCTTCTCCCAGCCCCGGGTGTAGCGGTACTCCTCCTGCCGGAAGTTCATGGCGGAGAAGCCCGCCCCCAGGCCGCGCAGGGCGGCGCCCAGGGCGACGGGATCGGCGGCGGACGGCGCCTCGCCGGCCTCGCCCTCCTCTCCCTCGCCGGGGACGGCCGCCGGCGGAGCGGGCACGGCCACCCGGCGGGCCGGCACCCCGAGGCGCTCCTCCAGGGTCTCGGCCAGTCCCTCCAGAGGAGCGCCGAGGACCAGGAGCTCGGCGAGGGGCTGACCGGCGACGGCCGCGAGCCCGCGCCGGACCTCGGCCGCCAGGCGCTTCAGAAAGGCGGCGCGCTGCTCGGCCGGGGCGCTCTCCTGCACGACCTCCCAGGAGACGTGGAGGGGCAGGGTCGGGTCGGTTCCGAAGAGGGGCGCACCGTCGTCTTCCTCCCCTTCCCCGGCCTCCTCTTCCCCGGCCTCCCCTTCTCCGGAGGCCTCCTCCTCCAGGAGCGACGGGGCGTCGCCGGATCCGGTTCCGCCCTCGGCCTCCGAAGAGGTCGGAGCATCTTCGGCAACCGCCTCCTCCGCCGGGACCGCAGCCCGCGCCTCGGCCTCCTCGGCCTCCAGCCCCCGGGCCAGCTCCCGCCAGCCCAGGTGGATGACCCGGGCGGCGCGCAGGCCGCTCGGGGTGAGGACGAGGAGAAGACTCGCCGCCGAACCCAGGTAGAGAGCGGCCCGCAGGCCCTCGGGAGCCTCCTCGCCGGCGGCGGGCTGTTCCCGGGCCAGGAGGAAATCGGCAAGGCTTCCCAGATCCAGGTCGAAGACCGGCGGGTCCAGACCGGCGGCCTCGGCGGCCGCCAGGGCTGCCTCCAGATCGGTCTTGGGGACCGCAGCGACCAGGAGGGTCGCGGTGGCACGCTCGTCCTCGAGTTCCAGGAAGTCGCAGACGACCTCGTCGATGTCCAGGTGGTAGAGGTCGCTCTCGATCTCGAACTTGAGGACCTGCCGGACCTTCTCCCGGTCGTTGAAGGGCAGGCTCAGTTCGCGCAGGACGGTCCCGGCCGAGGGCAGGCTCAGGACCACCTGATCCACCTTGCCGCTCCCGGCCTCCTTGAGGGCGCGGCCCAGCGCCCGGCCCAGGAGCCGCGCCGGCGGGCCCTCGCCCTGCAGCCCGCCCTCGCCGCAGGCCTTCAGGCTGTGCTTGCGGGCGCTGCCCTCGACCAGGGCGAAGGAGAAACCGTCCGGCCGCAGGTGGATGCCAAGGGATCGTGCCATGCGTGGGGTCCCAGGTTAGCCCCCGCTCCCCTCCCCTGGAAGCGAGGCGGGGCGCGGCTGCGGGAGCAGCGGGGCGAGGGCGTCGCCGGGCTGGCGCAGGCGCTCCCAGGCCTCACGGCGGGCGGGATCGCGGAGGACGTGGTCCCGGATCCAGCCCTCGGTGCGGCGGTCCAGGGCCTCCAGTTCCTCCTGCAAGCTGCCCTCCCACTCCTGCCAGAGACGGCGGCGGTCCTGCTGGTGCTTGAAGAGGAGGACACGCAGGTCGCGGCGCGCCTCCTCGTCGAGGTCCAGGGCCCCGCTCAGGGCGCGGTGGTAGTCGGCCAGATCGGGCTCCAGCCCGCTCGCCTCGGAGGGGCGGTAGAGGCGCTCACCGGCCAGGAAGCCGAGGAGGCCGCCGGCGGCGAAGGTCAGGAGCACCGGCGCCAGGAGCGCCCGGAGCGCCCGCCGTTCCGGGGACCGGGCGGAGCGCCCGCCTCCGGGGATCACCGCGAGCCCTCCTCCCCGGCCCGGTCCTCCCCGGGGGCCGGCGGCTCCCCGTCCCGGCCTCCGGGCTCATCCTCGGGGCGGTCCTCCCCGGCGGCGGCTCCGGGGCCGGCACCCTCCGAGGCGGGCGGAGCGGCCTGCCGCCTCTCTCGCAGGAGGCGCTCGACGGCGCGGTCCACCTCCGAAGGGCGGTGCGCCTGGACGACGCCGGGGAAGAGCAGCCGGTCGGCGGCCAGGAGGCCGGCTCCGGCCAGGAGCAGCACCGCCGCCGCCGTCTTCCAGATCTGCAGCGCCCGGGAGAAAGCGTGGACCTCCTCGGCCAGGGAGGCGACGAAGCGCTCGGCCAGGGCCTCGAAGACCTCGGGCTCGACCGGCTCCGGCTGCAGCAGGGACAGGTCCTCGCGCAGCGAGCGCCACAGCCCCACGGCCCGGCGGCAGGCGCTGCAGTCGAGGAGATGGGCGCGGATCTCCCCGGCCTCGAGTTCGGAGACCTCGCCGTCGAACCAGGCCTGGACGCGGCGGCCCCAGGAGCGGCAGGGCGAGGGAGCGGGATCGGTCATCAGAAGGCCTCCTCCGAGCCGCCGCGGCGGCCCAGTTCCCGGGCGAGGCGTTCCCGCGCCCGGTGGATCCGCGACTCGACGGTGCCCTGGGCGAGCTCCAGGATGCGGGCGATGTCGCGATAGCTCAGGCCCTCGAGCTCGCGCAGCACCAGGACCTCCCGGAACTTCCGCGGCAGCCGGTCGAGGGCCTCCCGGACCAGGGCGGCGCGTTCCCTGCGGGAAGCTTGCTCCACCGGACAGTCCGGATCGCCGGCCTCCTCGGGATGGCGGTCGGCCTCACCGGGCAGGAGTTCGTCCACCAGGACCAGGGGCTGCGGCCGGGTCTGGCGCCCGATCCTGCGCCGGTGGTCGAGGAGGGTGTTGAGGGCCACCTGGTAGAGCCAGGTACTCAGGCGCGCCTCGCCGCGGAAGGTATCGATGCGGCGCTGGACCTTGAGGAAGACCTCCTGGACGCCGTCCTCGGCCTCCTGGCGATCCAGGCCGCAGCGCAGAGCCAGACGGTAGACCTTGGGCGCGTACTCCCGGAAGAGCTCCTCCAGGCGGCCGCCGGCCCCCGGGGCGGGAAGCGGGCGGGACAGGGACGGCGAGGCACCCACGTCCCTTGCGACGGACCCCGGCCGCGCCTCCTTCCCCCCTTCCCGGGGCGGTTCCGCCCCCCCTCCGCCGCCGCCGGCGCTCCGCCGGGCGCTCATGCGCCGTCCGGCCCGGGCCCCTCGGCGGGACCCTCGAGATGGGCCAGGAGGTGCCCGAGCTTGTCGCGCTTGGCCCGGAGATAGGCGGCGTTGTGCTCGTTCGGCTCCACCGCCAGAGGCAGCTGCTCGACGATCTCCAGGCCGTAGCCCTTGAGGCCGGCAAGCTTCTTGGGATTGTTCGTCAGGAGGCGCATGCGCCGGACCCCGAGGTCGTGGAGGATCTGGGCACCGACGCCGTACTCGCGCATGTCCGGGGGGAAGCCCAGGAGCCGGTTGGCCTCGACCGTGTCGTGGCCGGCGTCCTGGAGCTTGTAGGCGCGCAGTTTGTTCTCCAGGCCGATGCCACGGCCCTCCTGGCGGATATAGAGGAGCACGCCGCGCCCCTCCTCGGCGAGGCGGCGCATGGCCGCCCGGAACTGCGGGCCGCAGTCGCAGCGCATGCTGCCGAACAGGTCGCCGGTCAGGCACTCGCTGTGGACGCGTACCAGCACCGGCTCCTCCCAGGCCGGAAAGCGCTCGCCGCCGGCGGGCGGCTCCGGCCAGCCGCAAGTCAGGGCGACATGCTCCTTGCCGTCGGTCAGGGAGCGGTAGAGGTGGGCGTCGAAGGCCCCCCAGGGCGTCGGCAGGCGCACTCCATCCACGCGCCGGTCGATCAAGCGCTCACGGCGGCGGCGGTACTCGATGAGGCTCTCGACGGTGAGGATCTTCAGGCCGTGGCGCTCGGCGAAGCGCTCCAGGTCCGGGACCCGGGCCATGCTGCCGTCCTCGTTCATGATCTCGCAGATCACGGCGCCCGGGCGCAGGCCGGCGAGGCGGGCGAGATCCACCGAACCCTCGGTCTGGCCGGGCCGCACCAGGACGCCGCCGTCGCGGGCACGCAGGGGGAAGACATGGCCCGGGCGCGCCAGGTCCGCGGGCCGGGTCTCCGGGGCCATGGCCACCTGGATGGTGCGGGCGCGGTCCGCCGCCGAGATGCCGGTGGTGACCCCCTCCCGCGCCTCGATGGACTCCAGGAAGGCGGTGCCCATGCGCGAGGTGTTCTCGGCCACTTGCGGCCGCAGGTGCAGCTGCTCCACGATCTCGCCGCCGAGGGCGAGGCAGATCAGGCCGCCCCCCTCCTTGCGCATGAAGTTGATGGCCTCGGGAGTGACCTTCTCGGCGGCCAGGACGAGGTCGCCCTCGTTCTCCCGGCGGGGGTCGTCCACCAGGATCAGCATGCGGCCGGCCCGGAACTCCTCGAGGGCTTCTTCGACGGTGGCAAAGGCCATGGTGCGGCGCGGTTCCAAACCGCCATTCTATCCCGGCGGAGTCTCCGGGCCTCAAGGCGGGACGGATGGACGGACGATCCAGGACCTGACCGCCTCGTGGCCCGTCCCTCCCCCACTCCGCCCCTGCGCTCCCTCCTGCCTCTGGCCGCCCTCGGCCTCGGTCTCGGCCTGGGGGCCCTGCCCGCCTGGCCCTGGCGCAAGGCTCCCGCAGCCGAGGAGGCGGCGACCCGAGCCACGCTGGAGAGGCGTCTCGGTCCCCTGGAGGCGGAGTTGCAGCGGACCCGGGAGGAGCTCGCGACCGCCCTGGCGGCGGCGCAGGACCTGGAAGCCGCGCTGGCGGCCCTGCAACGGGAGACGGGGAACCTCCGCCAGGAGACCGAGGCCCTCCGCGAGTTGGGAGCCGGCGAGGCCGACACCTGGCGCACGCGGCTGCGGAAGCTCCAGGAGGCCCAGGCCGGCCTCCAGGCGGGACTCGCCGAACTCGGCGCACGCCTTGAGTCCGGCGCCGTCTCGCCGCAGGCGGCTTCCGCGGGCGCGGAGAGGGCGGCGCAGCGGCGCCACCGCCTGCAACGGGAGATCCTGGATCCGGTGGTGCGCCTCAGCGGCGGCGCGGCGGCCGGGAGCGCCGTCCTCATCGCCCGCGAGACCGGCCCCGAGGCCGTGGTCGCGCCGGCCTGGCTGGCGCTCTCGAGCAGCCACGTCATCCGCGACATCCTCGGCGAGGACCTGGCCTTCGAGGAGCTCTGCCGCCTGCCGGTGGAGGCGGTGGTCGAGCGCGAGGGCGAACTCCACCTCCAGGCCTTTCTCGTGGCCGAGGACCGGAGCACCGATCTGGCGCTCCTGCGCATCCCGAGCCGGCGCTCCCTCGAGCCCGTCGCCCGCCTCGCCCCGCGGGAGCGCCTCCTGGAGATCGAGACCTTCACGCCGGTCTACACGACGGGCTGCCCCCTCGGCACCGCACCCCAGGCCACGCGCGGAGAGATCACGCGCCTCGGCTGGGAGGTGGACGGCCAGTCCTACTGGATGATCTCCGCCCCCGCCTACTTCGGGAACTCCGGCGGCGGCGTCTTCCTGGAAGAGACCG
>JALUUN010000630.1 GCA_027021325.1 Planctomycetota bacterium | reverse complement strand
TGGTGTCCGATCCCTGGCCGATGTCCGCCGCCAGGGAGTGGAGGGTGATCCCGCCGTCCAGGTCGATCTTGAGATGCACCGTGGACTGGGGCACGCGATTGCGGTGGATCGGCAGGGCCGAGCCGCTCAGGTAGAAGCCGCAGCCGAGCCCCAGGCCGCGCCCCGGCGGCAGGCGCCGCCAGCGCTCCTCCCATCCGCTCGCTTCGCGCACCCGCAGAAGACACTCGCGGAAGCCGTTCGAGGTGATGCGCAGGTGGCCGAGGGTCGTGGTCCAGGCCGGCAGGGCGTTGCGCAGGCGGATCTCGAAGGGATCGAGGCCGAGTTCGGCGGCGAGTTCGTCGAGGGCGGTCTCCAGGACGCAGCGTGCGTTCACCGCGCCGTGACCGCGCATGGCCCCGCTCGCAGGCTTCGAGGTGTAGTAGCGGCGGCCGCGGTAGCGGAAGGCCGGGATGCGGTACGGGCCCTCGCAGAGGACGCCGTTGTACCAGGTGGTCACCACCCCGAAGCTGGCGAAGGCACCGCCGTCCAGTTCGGCCTCGGCCTCGAGAGCCGTGAGCCGCCCTTCGGCGTCGGCGGCGAGCTGCAGGCGGTAGGTCTGGGGGTGGCGCCCGTGGTTGTTCAGGAACACCTCGTCGCGGTCCAGGATCAGGCGCAGCGGCCGGCCCAGGCGCCGGGCCAGGAGGGCTACGGCCATCTCGTGGCCGAAGGGATCGGACTTGCCGCCGAAGCCACCGCCGACCAGAGGCTTGACCACCCGCACCCGGTGCAGTTCCCAGCCCAGGACCTTCGCCAGGGCCCGCTGCACGTAGTGCGGGACCTGGGTCGAGGTGTAGAGGGTCAGGCGCTCGCCCTCGGGGACGGCGACGCAGCCGATGGGCTCGGTGAAGGCGTGGGTGACGCCGGGGAAGGTCCACGAGGTCTCGACCCGGACGGCGGCCTCGCCCAGGGCGCCGTCCACGTCGCCGATCTCACGCTCGACGCGCTTGTGCAGGCTGGTTCCCTCCCGGCAGTGGGGATGCAAGGGCGCGGCGGCGGGCCGGGCGGCGTCCCGCAGGCGCGTGACCGCAGGCAGCTCCTCCAGGTCCAGGCGCACCTCCAGGGCGGCTTCCCGGGCGGCCTCCTCGGTGGTCGCCGCGACCAGGGCGACGGGCATGCCGCGGAAGAGGACGCGCCCGGCGGGGAGGGCGGTCTGGTCCTCGCTGATGGGCAGGACCCCGAAGGGGACGGCGGTACCCGGGTCGCCGGGCAGGAGGGCGCCCACGAAGCCCGGGACGCGCCGTGCCTGCGTGAGGTCCACGCCCCGGATCCGGCCGTGGGCCACGGGCGAGCGCACCAGGCGGGCGTGGAGCATGCCCGGGAAGCGCAGGTCGGCGACGAAGACGCCGCTTCCGTCCACCTTCTCGCGGGCGTCCACCAGGGGCAGGCGGTCGCCGGGACGCGGGACGCGGTCCTTCATGCCGGGCTCTCCTCGCGGCGGCCGGCGCGGGCCCGCTCCAGGCAGGCCTCGACGGCGTCCAGGATCTTGACGAAGCCGGTGCAGCGGCAGAGGTTCCCGGCCAGGGCCTCGCGGATGCGCTCGCGGCCGGCTTCGGGCTCCTCGCGCACCAGGCGGTCGGCGGCGAGGAGGAAGCCCGGCGAGCAGAAGCCGCACTGGCTGGCCCCGGCTTCGATCCAGCACTGCTGCAGCGGCGCCAGCCTCCCGTCCCGGGCGAGGCCCTCGACGGTCCGGATCTCGGAACCCTCCACTTCCGCGGCCAGGGTCAGGCAGGCCAGGCGCGGGCGGCCGTCCACCTGCACCGTGCAGCAGCCACAGGTCCCGAGATCGCAGCCCCGGCGCGTCCCGGTCAGGCCGAGACCGCCGCGCAGAACGTCGAGGAGGGTGTCCGCCGAGCGCACGAGCCGCTCGTGCACCTCCCCGTTGACCCGCAGAACGACGACGCGCTTTCTTCGATCCATCCCCACGGAAGAACGCCGAGCCGCCCGGAATCAGGCAGAGGCGCCCGGCCGCGCATCCCCTCGCGGCAGGCGCATCCTAGAAGCGGCCCCCCCGCCGATTCCAGGGCCGGCCGCTGCGGCGCCCGGCCGGAGCTCCCGCCCCGCCCGCCTGCGGGCTTCGCCGTGGAACCCGGGGGCGCCCCTCTCCTCAGCGCAGGCGCCAGCGGTAGCGGCCCGAGAACAGGAACACGACCATCTCGTCGTAGAGCTCGTTCTCCGGGTCGGGGTCGAAGTCCCGCCACAGGCCCTCGCCCTCGCCGGCGGTGAACTGAAGTTCCGCCCGGCTGCGCGCCCCCTCGCTGCCGCGCACGAGCAGCCAGGCCAGGTAGCGGGGCCCCTCGTGGTCCAGGAAGCCGGCCGGCCCGCCACCCAGCTCCCGGCTCCAGCGCCGCAGCCAGTCGTGCAGGTCGGCGCCCTCGCCGAAGGCGCCCCGGGCCAGCTGCCAGAGGGGCTGGAGCCGCCGCGCCGCCGCGCCGCGGGCGGCCTCGACCCGGGGTCGGAGGAATGCCTGGTCCTCCTCTTCCCCGGCCAGGGCCAGGACCAGGGCAGCGGGCCAGGCCTCCTCCAGGGACGCTCCCTCGGGCCAGGAGGCTCGGGCGCGGGCACGGCGGGCCTGCGCCTCCGCGCGGGCGCGGCCCCGGTCCACCCGCGCCAGCTCCAGGAGGCCGGCCGCCTCCTCCGGGAGGATGGTCTCCGCCTCGGGTTCGGGCAGGTCCAGGCCCAGGGCTCCGGCCGTCCCCCACAGCCAGGCGCGGACCTCGGCGTCCGGGATGCGCGGCCGCAGGCGTGCGAAGAGGGCCTGCCGCTCGCCGGGCGCGACCTCGCCCAGGGCGAAGACCACGCCCGCGCCGTCGCCGACCGGCGGCAGGGCGGCGATCTCCGCCGCCGCCCGAGGCGGGCGGCGGCGGGCGGCTTCCCGCCAGGCCTCGGGCACCCGGCCGCGGGCGGCCTCCACCCAGGCGGCGGGGACCGCGGGGCGGTCGGGCAGGACGCTCACCAGGAAGAGGCCGGCGGCCTCGAAGTCGCCGGCCGGCTCCGCCGGAAGGGGCGCGCCCTCCAGGGTCTCGAGGACGCGCAGGAGGGCGAGGCGGGCGGGGTGGCCGCGCCGCCGCTTCTCCAGGGCGCGGCGCAGCCCCGGGACATCGGCCGGGGGCCGGGCCGCCGCCAGAAGACCCGCGAGCAGGCAGGCCTCCTCGAAGTCCTCCCGCGCCCAGCCGAGGGCCTCGACGGCGCGGGCCGGAGCCTCGGGATGGAAGGCGCCGAAGAGGAGCAGGGCCCAGGCGCGGTCCTCCCGGCGGTTGCGGCCGGTCGTCTGCGCCGTCTCCTCGAGGAGTTCCCAGGCCCCGTCGGGGCCCATGAGGGCGGCAGCGAGGAGCAGCGCCCGCTGCCGTTCCCGCTGGCCTCTCCGGGCCTCGCGGAGGATCCAGGGGCCGAGGGCGGCATCGGCGTCTCCCAGCTCCAGGGCGGCTTCGATGCGCTCCGCCGCCAGGCGGTCCCCCAGGCGGTTCAGCAGGGCCTGGTCCGGCTCCTGGGGGGAGAGCAGGACTCCGGAGAGGGCAGCGCAGGCCAGGAACATGGCCCCCAGCCTAGCCCGGTCCGGAGTCGCTCCGCAGAGCTCCCTGGCCGGGCCGCGGCCGGGCACCAGGGCGGCCCGGTGCCCGGCGGGACGCGGCGGGGCGGAGCACCGGAGGGTTGCTGCGGACTTTTCCGCACCCAGCCGGGGACAAGCCCCCGCTCCGGGCCCCCCCGGCTCCGCCCCAGTCCGGAGGAGGCTCGACAAGTCCATACGGCACAAGGGTTTGGAAAAAACCCTTGCGGCCCTCTCCGGTGGCACGGGCTTCGCTGCCCACGGCCCGTGGACCCCGACCCGAGGCTCCTCATGACTCCTCGCGCCTCCGCCTCCCTTCGGCCCGTTTCCTGGGCCCGCCTCGCCGATCCCCTGGCCCGCGCCCGGGCCGCAGCGCGCCTCGCCCCGGCCCTGCGCCGGATCCTGGCCACGGGCGACCGGCCCTTCCTGCCGGACCTGCCGGAGCGCTCGCGGCCGAAGCGCGCCGGCCTGTCCAGCGGCCGCGCCGGGGACCCCGTCGCCGGCTACTGGGAGGATCTGCGCGGCCTCCCGCCGACGCGCCGCGAGGAGGAGTTCGCCCTGGCCCGCGCCCGGGACCTCCTGCAGCAGGCCATCCTGGACCTGGCGGGCGAGCGCCCGCACCCCTGGCTCCGGGCGCTGGCCGAGGAATACCTGACGCCCTGGTCGCCGGTCCTCGAGGGCCTGCGCGAGCGCTCCGCCTCCCCCCTGGAGCCGCCGCCCGCCGACGCGGTCCTCACCCGCCTGCGCCAGCGTCTCACCGAACTGCGGCGGGTCCAGGAGGCCCTGGTCGCCGGCAGCCTCCACCGCGTCCCCGCCGTCGCCGGCCGCTACCGCAACCTCGGCGTCCCCTGGGAGGATCTGATCCAGGAGGGCAGCGCCGCCCTGCTCCGGGCCGCCGAGCGCTTCGATCTCTCCCAGGGCGTTCGCTTCGCCCACTACGCCCAGTGGTGGATCCAGCAGGGGATCCTCAAGGCCCTCTCCCACCAGAGCCGCACCGTGCGCCTGCCGGTCTACCTGGCCCAGGCCCTGCACCGGGTGCGCGAGGCCGAGGCCCAGTCCCCCGCCCCCCTGAGCGCCCGCGAACTGGCGAAGCGCACTCGCCTCAAGGTCGAGCATGTCGAACGCGCCCGCTCCGCTGACCACGCCTGCCTGTCCCTGGACCGGACACCCCTCGGCGAGGACGGCGAGGAATGCTTCGCCCACGGTCTGGCCGATCCGCGCCCGGCGCCCGAGGTGGAGCCGGTGGATCCGGCGGAGCGCCGCGCCGCTCTGGAGGAGGCGCTCGCCACCCTGCCCGCGCGGGAGGCCCGCATCCTGGTCCTGCGCTACGGGCTCGACGGGAAGGAGGGCCGGACCCTCGAGGAGATCCGCAAGGAGATGGGCGTGAGCCGCGAGCGGGTGCGCCAGCTCCTGGAACAGGCCCTCGGCCGCCTCGCCCGCCCGGAGCGCAAGCGGGCCCTGGCGCGCTTCGTGTGAAGGCGGGCCCGGACTAGGCTGGGAGTCGATGCTCCTCGCCGTCCTGCTCCTCCAGGCGCCGGATCTCCTCCCGCCCCGCCCGCCCCTCCCCGGTCCCACGCCGGCGGGAACGGCGGCGCTCCGGGCCCTGGAGGCGGCCTGTGCCGACGGCCTTCTGGAGGAGGCCGAGCGCCGGGCCTGGCAGCCCGCCCCCGCGGCCCGGGAGGAAGCCCTGCGCCGGGCCCTGGAAGAAGGCGACGCCTACCTGCGCCGGGCGGCCACGGTCCTGGCCGCGGGCTGCCCCGGGGACGGCGCCCTCGCCCGCAGCCTCTGGGGCCTGGCCCTGCGCGCCCGGGACCCGGCCGAGGCCCTGGGAGCGCTCCTCGCCCCCGCCGAGGTCCCCGATGCGGTGCTTCCCGCCCTGGCGGCGGTGGCCCTGGACCCGAGGGTCTCCCTGGACCTGCGGGCGGCGGCGGCCGGCCGCCTGCTGGAAGCCGGGGTGGACGGCGCCTGGCCCCTGGCGCGAAGCGTCCTGCGCACGGGGACCGGCCTGGACGAGGACGCGCCCTGGGCCGACTGGGAGCGCACCGGCCGCTACGAGCTGCCCAAGCGTCTGCTCCTCCGTTCGGTCCGGACCTGGCTCGGCCAGGCCGGCCTGGAGATGCCCGGGGTCGAACCCAACGCCGCCTGGCCGGTCCTGGAGAAGCAGCTCCTCCGCCTGGAGGAAGCCGCTCGCCGGCGCCGCGGGGCCCTGCCGCCGCCGGCTCCCGGCGCCGCGGCACGCCGGGCCCTCCGCCTCCTC
>JALUUN010000629.1 GCA_027021325.1 Planctomycetota bacterium | reverse complement strand
CGGGGCTGTTGCCCGGGTAGTAGGCCGCGCCGCCGTCGTTGCCGGCGCGCACCGGCCGCGGGTCGCCCTGGTCGTAGTAGGTCTCGGGGTTGGACTCGCTGCGGTTCTGCACCCGCTGCAGGAAGCGCATCGCGCGCCGGAAGGCCGGGTCGTCCGGGCCGGCGCCGGCCTGGTGGAGGGCCTCCATCGCGTACTGCAGGTTGGACAGGTCGGGCCGCAGGTCGCCGCCGTAGCCGATGCCCCCGTAGAACTTGTGGTCGGGGTCGTAGCCTTCGCCCTCGTCCACCTGTACGCCTTCGAGGAAGGCGCGGGCCCGAGCGATGGCGTCGGCGTACTTCGGGTCGTCGGCCGCGACCAGGGCGCCGATGGCCACCGAGGTGGTGTAGACCTGGACCCGCCCGGCGTGGATGGAGCCGTCGTCCTTCTGCAGGCTCACCAGCCAGTCGAGGGTCGCGTGGGCCGCGGCCCGGGACTCGGGGGCGCCGGAGCGCAGCAGCGCGAGGGCCGCGATGGCGCTGATGCCGGGCTCGGGCTGGCCGAAGGCCTCCCACCAGCCCTCGGGGGAGCGGGCGGCGAGCAGGAAGGCGACGCCGCGACCGTAGGCCGCTTCCACCTCCGCCCGGCTCGGCGCGTCCACGGGGGCCAGACCGAGACCGTCGCGCTGCAGGCGCAGCAGGCCGGCGCGGGCCACGCTCGCGGCGAGGGCGACGACGGGGGCGTCCTCGAGCCGGAGGCCGGGGTGCGCCGCGGAATACCGCTGCAGGGCCTCCTCGGGCGAGGGCTCGGGCGCCGTGAGGACGGCGCTCGGGGTCAGCTCCGGGGGCACGCCGCCGACGGCGAGTCCCAGCGCCGTGCCCAGCGTCCAACCGTGACGCGACAGGATCGCGCTCGCCTCCGGGTGGAAGCGGAAGGGGTGGGCGAAGGCGAAGGCCAGGGCCAGCCGCGCCTCGACCACCTCGCCGACGGCCTCGTCGCGGTGGGCCCGCAGCCAGGTCAGGGCGCGCTCCAGGAACGGGCCGTCGTCCACGCGGTAGCTCCGCGGCGACAGCTCGAAGCCGAGGACGGCGTCCACCGTGGTCGCCAGGTCCGGGCCGTAGCGCCCGTCCTCGGCCTGAGTCGGCTTCAGCCGCGCCAGGGCGGCGTCGAACAGGTCCTTCTCGGAGGGCTGCTGGACGGGCGGCGCCGGGGCCGGCGCCAAGGGAAGGGCGAGGAGCAGGGCGGTGAGCATGGGAGTCGCGACGGGGACGGAGGGGAACGGAGGGGCGGGGCGGTGGGCGGCGTCAGCCTTCCAGGGAAGAACGCGCCGGACCGCCTTCGGTTCGGCGCCGCAGCACGGCCTCCTCGACCACGCCGGCGGCGCGGGCCGCGGTTCCCGGAGCAGCGTAGCAGCGGCGCAGTTCGTGGAGACGCGTGACCAGGGCCTCGCGGCGGCCGGGCTCGAGGAGGGCCTCCAGGTCGGCGGCGAGGTCCGCGGGCCGGACCCGCCGGCCGACCCGTTCCGGCAGCAGCGCCTCGCCGGCGAGGAGGTTGACCGCGGCCACGTGGGGTACGGCCAGCGCGTGCCGTGCGAAGGCGGCGCCGAGTCGCGACGGGATGGCGTAGGTGACCACGGTGGGCACCCCGGCCAGCGCTGCTTCCAGGCTGGCCGTCCCGCTGACGCACAGCGCCCCCGTGAGGTGGGGGAGCACCTCGTGGAAGCGCCCCGGCAGGCGGGTGACGGGCACGGCGGCCTCGGCCAGCAGGGCGTCGAGGAGGGGGGCCAGTTCGCGCCGCCGGTGCGGCAGGACGAAGCGCCGGCTCGGGTCGCGCGTCGCCAGCAGTTCGGCGGCGGCCAGCAGGTTCGGCAGGTTGTCCTCGACCTCGCGGCGTCGGCTGCCGGGCATCAATCCGATCAGCGGAGCGTCGCCGGCGACCTCGGCCGGCCGCGGCGGCGGTGACGCCAGCACCGCGTGCAGGGCGTCGCCGGCGGGGTGGCCGACGAAGCGGGCGCGACCGCCGCGGCGTCGCCACCAGTCCGCCTCGAAGGGGAACAGGGTGGTCAGGGCGTCGGCGCGCGCGAAGTCGCGGGCCCGCCACGGCGCCCAGGCCCAGGTCTGCGGCGCCAGGTGGTCCACCACCGGCACGCCGCGGCGCGCGGCGATGCGCAGCAGACGTTGGTTCAGGCCCGGGTAGTCCACCAGCACCACGGCGTCGGGCGGCTCGCGGCGCAGCTCGGCGGCGAAGCGCTCCACCGAGCGGAAGAACAGCGGCAAGAGACCCGCGACGGCGCGGAAGCCCATCACGTTGAGGTCGGCCAGCGGCTCCCAGACCTCCATCCCGGCGGCGGCGAGTCGAGAGCCGCCGAAGCCGCGGACCCGCAACCCGGGGTGACGACGGCGCAGTTCCGTGACCAGCGCCAGGGCGTGGGCTTCGCCGGAAGCGTCACCGCACGACAGGACGAGGTCGCGCAGCGTCACCTGCGGGGGGGCCTCGGGGACGGGCGCCGCCGCGGCCTCGCGTTCCAGGGCGGCGAACTCGGCCCGTCGGGCTCGCCGCCGCAGCGGCGCCAGCGCGTGTCGGGGCGCGGCCAGGAGCAGGGCGCCGGTCGCGGCCGCCGTCTCCCGGGCGAGGTCGAGCTTCGCTGCTAGCATCTGGGGCGATGGCGGCGTCGAGCGAGGGGGCGGACGGGCCGCGGACGCGGCTCCTCAAGGAGGACCTCCTGGGCCGCGTGGAGCGGGTGGATTCTAGCGACGGCTCCTGGGTCCGCCGCGATCCCTCGGCCGCGCCGCGTCCGTTGCGTCCGCTGGCCCGTCACCTCGTGCGCCGCGAGCTCCGGGCCCTCGACCGCCTGGCCGGGTTGGAGGGCTTCCCGGCCCCGGCGCGTCTCGACCCACGCGGCCGCCTGTGGCGGCCGTGGCTCCCCGGTCGGCCGCTCCAGGAGGGCGGGGCCGGGGACCCGGACTTCCACGCCCGCCTGCTGCGTCGCGTCGCGGCGATGCATCACCGCAGCGTGACCCACGACGACCTCGCCAAGGAGCCCAACGTCCTGGTCCTGGACGACGGCGCTCCGGCGCTGGTGGACTTCCAGCTGGCCCGCGTCCACCGCCGCCGAGGAGCCTGGTTCCGCCTGCTGGCCCGTGAGGACCTGCGCCACGTGCTCAAGCACAAACGCACCTGGTGTCCGACGGCGTTGACGCCGCGCGAGCGCGCACTGTTGGCCCGGCCGTCGTGGGCGGCACGGCTGTGGCGTTGGACCGGCAAGCGGCTCTACCTGTTCGTCACCCGCCGCCTCCTCGGATGGGCCGACCGGGAGGGGGCGGGCGACCGCGGCGCCGCCCGATCCTGACGCCGACCGCCGGTCGCGGTCAGAGCTCTTCCAGCACGTAGGCCTTCCAGCGCTCCTCGAACTCGTCCTCGTCGATCTTGCCCCAGGACTCCGCCATGGCCTGGGCCCAGATCCGGCTTCGTTCCTGTTCGCCGAGCCGGATGTCCTTCAGGGTCTCGCGCATCCGCGCGATGTCCTCCTTGGACGCGCCCCGCTCGATCATCTCGTCGAGCAACGCCTGCCGCTCGGCGCGGGCCGCACTCAAAGCCTTGGCGTACTCCGTCGAGAGCACCCGGATGTAGTTCGGGATGATGTCGGCGTACTCCTCCTTCCAGTACTTGCGCGACACCTTGCGCTCCATCCCCTGGCGCAGGAAGTAGATGATGGACCACGACTGGGCGTAGCACGAGACGTTGGTCGGCCCCTGGTTCTGCCACTGCGGATGGTTCTGGCGGATGTGGACCGAGATCGGCTTGTAGGTGCCCTCCCGCACCATCCGCTTGATCTCGGGCTTGCGGTCCAGCCCGCTCGGCATCTTGTCGTCGGCGACCAGCCGCCGCCCCTTGAGGTCGAAGCCGCCGTAGTAGTCGCCGTGGCCCTCGTCGAACCAGCGATGGGCCTCGGCCTCGTGGAACAGGAAGTGGCAGTACTGGTGGAACCCCTCGTGGGTCATCACCGCGTTGGCGAACTCCTTGGAGCTGTTCGGATCGAAGTAGAGCACCAGCTCCGTGGTCCTCGGGTTGAACCAGCCGGCGACCCCGCCGCCGGTGCCGCCGTAGGTGTGGAACTCCTCGGCGTTGGAGCAGATGCGCACCACCGACACGTGCTCGATGGGCTCTTCCGGCGGGAAGTCCTTCTCGAACAGGTCGCGCGAAGCCTCGAGCCGCTGGATGATCTCCCTGATCTTGCGCTTGTCGTCGAGGCTGGTCTTGATGATGAAGCGCTTGCTCGGCGTCTCGACGATGCGCCAGCCCGGCGTCTGGGCGACCTCCCTCTGGTGATAGGCCAGGATCTTCTCGTAGTCGTCGTCGCCCTCGGGTTTGGAGCCGAGCTCCTCCTCGACCTCCATGACCTTGAAGCTCTTCATGGAGCGCTCCACGGCCTTGCCCCAGGCCTTCTGGTCCTGGAGCGGATAGGTCCAGACGAACACCGCCTTGAAGTCGGCGAGAGGGAAGGTCCAGACGTCGAACACCATGTCCAGGGCGATGCCCCCCGAGACCAGGAAGGCCGGGACGCGCTCGCGCCTGGCCTCGAAGCCCTTCTTGATGCGGACGGTCTCCTCCTCGACCTCGGCTTCGGCGAACTCGGCCTTGCGCAGGTTGCCTCCGTAGAACTCCAGGACCAGGTCCTTGGCGGTGTAGTCGCCGGTCTTCTCGACCTCGACCTCGCCCCGCAGTCCGCCGCTCTTGCTCCCGGAATCGGTGGAGGCCTTCTTCGGCTCGAGCTTGATCACGTCCAACATGGGCGTGACGGGGGGGCGTCGGTTGCCTTCGACCTTGACGTAGACGGGCTTCTCGGCCTTGAACTGGGCGATCATGCCGCGCTGGCCCATCTCCTCGCGCACCGGGACGTCGAGCCAGTCCTTGAGCGGCTTGAAGCGGAAGCCGTAGGCCGGGAACTCGCGGTACTTGTTCCCGGGCTTCTGCGCCGCTGCGGGAACGGCGCCCAGGGTGGTCGCGGCGACCACCGCGGCCAGGGTCAGCAGGATTCGAGAGGGTCGTAGCATCGGACTCCGGGTCACCCTAGGAGACGGACGAAACCACTTCCATCGTAGGGAAAAAACACCGGCGCGGCCAGGCGGGCCGCCGCCCCCCTCCCCCGAGGGGCTCGGCCCGCATCGGGACGGCCCCTCGTCAGCCGCGGTCCGAATCCTCCGCGGGGGCCGTCTCCGAGTCGCTCCCGGCCGCCTTCGGCCGCACCACCCGGACCTTGGCCGGCCGCAGGATGCGGTTGCCGATGCGGTAGCCGCGGCGCACCACCTCGAGCCGCGGTTCCCGCAGCCCCTCCTCCTCGAGCATCTCCAGGGCCTCGTGCAGGGTGGGGTCGAAGGGCTCGCCCTCCGCCGGCTCGACCACCTCGAGCCCGTGGGTCCGCAGCACCCGCTCCAGGGCCTCACGGATGGCCTGGATGCCGGCGAGGAAGGCGTCGGCCTGCTCGGCCCGCCGTACGTCCTCGGGGATGTTGCCGAGCGCGTGGGCCAGGTAGTCGTCCACCTCCATGAGGTCGTGCAGGATGGCCTCCAGCCGCGAAACCACCCGTGCCTCCACGTCCTCGGCGGCGCGCCGCCGGACGTTCTGCAGGTCGGCGTTGGCGCGGAGGAAGCGGTCCTTCCAATAGGCGGCGTCCTCCTCCGGGGTGGTCTCCGCAGCGGCTTCCCCTGCAGCGGCCTCGGCGGCCACCGCCGCCTCGGCGTGGGCGCGCTCCTCGGCGTCGCCCTCGGTTCGTTCGCGTCGTTCGTCGTTCTCGTCCATGGCTTCCTCCATTCGTTTCGGGGCCCTCTAGGACCCGGTCCCGCCGTCTCCACGCATCGTCTCGTGCAGCCGCTCCACCAGC
>JALUUN010000628.1 GCA_027021325.1 Planctomycetota bacterium | reverse complement strand
AGCGGGGCCGGACGCCAGCCTCAGCCGCGGACCTCGGCCAGCACCTCGAAGAAGCGCTGGTCCAGCAGATCGTCGCTCACCAGGAAGGTGTCGCGGGCGTTGGCGCCGCTCAGGTCGAACTCGCGGGTCCCCTCCTTGCGGTCCAGGACCTTGTAGATCAGGTAGCCGCGCGGGATCTCCACGGGCCCGCGGACCTCGCCGATCTCCGCCTCGTAGAAGATCTCGTCGGCGACCGAACGGCCGAGGAAGAACTCCTGGTACCGGTTCTCACCAAGGTGGAGGCGCAGGTTCACCCGGCCCATGGGCTCGAGACGGCCGTTGCGGGCCCGGGGCAGAGGCGAGCGGTCCGGGTCCTCCGGCCACTCCTCGCAGTCCTCGAGGACCGTGCTCCAGTCCTCGCCCTTCTCCAGGCGGGCCAGGCAGGCCTCGGCGCGGGCGCGGGCCTCGGCAAAGGAGTCTCCCTCCAGGAGCGGACGCCCGGTCACCGGATGCACCGCCAGGAACAGGATGGCCTCGACGGTCACCATCCCCTCCCGCAGGGTCAGGGCACGCTTCGCCAGGTGCTCCTCGAGGAGGCCGGGATCCCAGGGGTCGGGGAACTCGCGGCGCAGGGAGGAGCGAAGGCGGAAGTGCTCGTAGTAGGTGTTCATGCTCGGGAAACCGAGGCCCTGGAGCACGACCTGGTCGAAGGTGATGGGCGAACCCTCGTACTGGGCCTTGTCGGCCTGGATCTGCTCCCAGGCCTCCTCGCTGCTCAGGAGCAGGCCCTTCTCCTGCAGCCAGTCCATCATCGCCCAGCGCGTGCGCACCCACTCCTCGGCGCGCCGGCGCTCGCGCTCGGAGGTGAAGGGCAGGACGTCCTGGTAGAGATCCTCGGTCTTCACCTCGCGGCCGCCGACACGCATGCAGACGCCCTCGGGCAGGCCGTGGAAGGGCACCTGCACGGGATAGCGCTCGAGGAGCCAGCGCAGGATCGCCGGCCGCAGGAACAAGCGCTTCGTCGTGTCCGGGATCTCGAAGGTCCGGCCGCGCTTCTCGGCCTGCTCGAACTCCCTGCGCAGCTCGGCGACGACCGTGTCGTAGAGGCCGTTCGGATTGCCCTTGTCGAAGATCGCGTCCAGGTCCTCGGACCAGTCGTCCACATGCGGCGGAAAGAAGGTCCGGTCCAGGCGGGCGTAGAAGGCCATCTCCGCCAGGTAGCGTTCGCGGTCGAAGCCCATGGCCCGCAGGGTGTCCCAGAAGTCCAGCTCCGGATTGCTGGCGGTGAAGTCCGACTGCTGGCGCTCCAGCTCGCGTTCGAGCTCCTCCGGAGGGACCGGCGGGGCGACGTACATGCCGGCCAGTTCGCGGCGCTCGATCTCGTTCTCCAGCAGGAGGTTGAGGGTCTTCTGCAGGGCCTTGTTGGCGCCCGCGCTGAAGATCAGAGCGCGCTTCGTCGCCTCCTCGAAGGAGACGCCGTCGGGGCCCTGGGCCGCCGGCTCCTGGGGGGCGGCGGCGAGGGGCGCGGCGAGGAGGGGCAGCAGGAGGGCCGCCCGGAGGGCGGCGGAGCGGGACGGGGTTTCCGGGCGCATGACTGAGGGGGTCTCCGTAACCTCGGGAGCGCAACAATCTACGAGCGGCCGGCCGACCGAACATGCGAATGCTCCGCCCCCGACCGGGAACACCCCGTCCCTATCGGCCGGGAGGACCCCTTTTCTGCGCCCAAGCCCCGCCGGAGCCGGGAGCTGGAGCGTCCCGCCTTCTCCGGGGCGGCCTCGGCCTGCTCCTGGCCCTCGCCCCCGCCTGCCGCCCCGAGACGGCCCTGGCGGTCGGCCACGCCCCGGTCCTGCGCCGGGAGCTGGACCAGGCCCTGGAGGAGCTCCGGACCGCCTACGCCTCCTTCGGCGAGGACACCCTGCGCTGGCACCTCCTCCAGTACGGCATGGGGCCGGCTGCGGTCCTCCACCACCGCTGGCGGGCGGAGAGCGATCGCGCCCGGGCCGAGGCCCGGCGCTGGGCCGCCCGGCTGCGGGCCGGCGAGCCTTTCGATCAGGTCTACGCCGCCTGGGAGGCCCTCCAGGAGGAAGACCCCCTGGCCCTGCCGGTCCCCGCGGAGACCGTGAGTCTGGTCCGCGCCCCCTCCCCGGCGCACCTGGGAGGACGGGTGGCGGCGGCCGTCGCCGCCCTGGAGGACGGCGAGTGGGCCGGTCCCCTCCGGACCCGGCGCGGCTGGGAGATCGTCTATCTCGAGCGCCGCGCCGACCCGGTCCGCAGCCGCGCCTCGGTCCGGATCCGCAATCTCGTCTTCCGGGTCGGCCCCCCCGGTGCCGAGGCCGTGGCCGAGCAGGAGTGGAACCACGCCTGGCTCTCGGGAGATCCCGACCTCCTGGCCGCCCTTCCGCGACAATGGACCCGCGGCCGCCTCCTCCGCGAGCTGGCCCGCCCTTCGAGCCCCGAATGATCCTCGCCTCCCTGACCCTCCTCCTGGCCGCCCCCCCGCCGGCGGCGCCGGCCCTCCAGGACCCCGCGCCGGCGCCGGCCGAGAATCCCCCCGAGCCCTTCCCGGCCCTGCGCGGTCGCGACAAGGAGAGCGCCGAGAAGGCGCTCCTGACCCTGCGCCGGGGCAAGACCCCGAAGCAGCGCCAGGAGGCGGCCCGGACCCTCGCAGCCATCGGCCGGGGCGCGGTGCCCCTGATCCTCAAGGGCGCCTTCCGCTTCGACGAGGAGCGCATGCCGGAGCTCCTCGCCGCCCTGGACGGCTGCCTCGCCGAGGCCGACCTGGGCCTGGCCTGGAAGGAACACGAGGGACTCGGGAAGAAACGGGTCCCTGCCCTGCGCCGCCACCTCGTGCGGCGCATCGCCGACAGCGGCTGCAAGGACGCCGTGCAGCGTCTCCTCCTCCTCCTCGAGGACGAGGATCCCGGGGTCGCCTGGGAGGCGGCCCGGGGTCTCGCCTGGCGGGGCCGGCGCGAGGCCCTGCCGGTCCTGCACCGGGGCATCCTGGAACGCTGGAGCCGGGAGCACGAACGCATCCGTGCGGACTTCGCGGGCCTGCCCCGGGGACCGCTCTCGGCGGCGGCCTCCTCCCTGCTCAGCCGCGGCAGCCGTGACGAGCAGGTGGCGGCGGTGCACCTCTTCGAGCTCCTGGGCGTCGCCGAGCATGCCGGCCTGCTGCGCCGCGCCCTGCAGAACTCCGACTACAACCTGCGGCTGGCCGCGATCAACGCCTGCCGCGTGGTCGTGGACGGCGATCCGCCCCTCGAACGGCCCAGCGTCTTCGAGCAGGTCGAGATGGCCCGGACCTGGGAGGAAAGGCTCCGCAAGTGAAACGTCTCCCCCGCCCGCTCCTCGTCGCCGCCCTCCTCGCCGCCCTGGCGGCGGTGCTGCCGGCCCAGATCCGGCCCGGAGAGAAGTGCACGGTCTGCGGCCATGACGCCGAGATCATGGCGGCGACCGGCGTCTCCCACGGCCCCTTCATCTTCGCCCGCAGCGACAGCGAGACCATCGAGCAGGAGTACTTCTGGAGGCCGGTCTGGGTGGAGACCCCGCACTTCCGCATGGGCCTCATGATCGAGAAGTGGAAGGTGCCCGAGGAAGAGCGCAAGGACTACCGCGCCGAGCTCGAGCAGCTGCAGGAGATCTACCCCCGGATCAAGCCGAAGAGCCGGATCCTGGACCCGTGGCTGCGAGCGCACCTCATCGCCTGGCGCCTGGAGAACTTCTACGCCATGTGGGCGAAGCTGATGGGGGCCCGGGAAGGGCAGTTCGACGACCCCGAGGCCCTGCGCATGCTCGGCATGGGCCCCTATCTCGGGGAGAGCGACAAGTACGAGGTCATGGTCTTCCGCAACCGGGCGCCGTACCGCGAGTTCATGTCCCGGACCTGGGGGCTCACCTACGTCAAGCCGCAGCGCTGGAACAACATCGACCGGGACTGCCTGTGGTTCGGCATGAACATGGAGGAGGAGGGGGTGCGCCACGACAAACACCTCTTCGCCATGATCCTGCACAACATCGGCCTGAACATGCTGAACGGCTACCTCCACTATTCCTACGAGATGCCGATCTGGATCAAGGAAGGTGCCGCCCACTGGTGCAGCCGCCAGTTCGACCCGCGCTTCAACACCTTCGACACCGTCGAGGGCAGCTTCCACGAGGCGAAGTCCCTGACCCGCTGGGAGCCGGAGGTGCGCAAGCTGGTCCAGAAGGACCGGGCGGCGAGCTTCGCCTCCTTGATGCGGCGGGCATCCTTCGCCGAGCTGGACTTCAACGACCACCTGATCGTGTGGTCCAAGGTGGACTTCCTGATCCGCCACGACCCGGAGAAGTTCGGCCGCTTCATCACCTTCCTGAAGAGCCGCCGCGACGAGCGCGGCCTGCCCGACGGATCGAACATGGACGACGCCCAGCGCCAGGCCTTCCGCGAGATCTACGGCTGGACCATCCAGAAGGCCGAGGAGGCCTGGCGGGAGTTCGTCCTCTCGGAATACCCGGTCAAGTAGAGCGGGGCGGCCGGCCTTGAACCGCTCCGAAAGGGCCTTCCTGCTCCTGTCCGGGATCTTCCTGGGCGCTCTGGTCCTGACCAACCTGATCGCCGGCAAGTTCTTCCTGCTCTTCGGGCGCTGGCCGGTCTCCGTGGGCATCATCCCCTACCCCGTCACCTTCCTGGTGACGGACCTGATCTCGGAGATCTACGGCAGGGCCAAGGCGGCCCTGGTCGTCCGCACCGGCTTCTGGGTCAGCCTCTTCGCGGTGATCGTGGTCCTCCTGTCGGACCAGGCGCCGGTGGCCGTGGACGCCACCTACGTGGACCAGGAAACCTTTCACCGGGTCTTCGGCCTGGCCCCGGGCCTGGTCCTGGCTTCCATGGTCGCCTACCTCAGCGCCCAGTTCATCGACGTCCAGCTCTTCCACTTCTGGCGCCGTCTCACGAACGGACGCCACCTGTGGCTGCGCAACAACGCCTCCACCCTGGTCAGCCAGTTCGTGGACAGCGTCATGGTGGTCTCCATGGCCCTGATCGTCTGGCCTCTCCTGGACGGCCTGGAGGACACCGAACCCGTTTCCCTGGGCACGGCCTGGACCGTGATCCTGGGCTCCTATCTCTTCAAGGCCGCCGTGGCCTTTCTGGACACACCGGCCTTCTACCTCGGCACCTGGGCGCTGGAGCGCTGGATCGGCAGGGATCCGGATCCGGCCCCGGGCCGCCGCGAGCCCGGGCCTTGAAGGGCGGGCCGCCGCCGTCCAAGATGGCACGCGGCGCCATGTCCGACGCTCTGCCTCCCCGGGACTTCGTGGTCTTCGACACCGAGACCACCGGCCCGCCTCCCGGCGCCCGCCTGATCGAGATCGGCGCCCTGCATGTCAAGGGCCGCAACGTCGTCTCCACCTTTCACGCCCTGGTGGACCCCGAGGGCCCGATCCCCGAGGAGAGCAGCCGGGTCCATGGGCTGTACGACGCCGACCTGCGCGGCGCGCCCACCGCCCTGGAGGTCCTGCCACGCTTCCTGGAGTGGGCCGGGCGCCGGCCCCTGGTGGCCCACAACGTGGCCTTCGACGCACGCATGCTCGCCTCGGAGTGCCGGCGTCTGGGCCTGCCGCTGCCGGTCAATCCGGCCCTCTGCACCCTGCAGGCGGCGCGCAGGATCCTGCCGCGCGCCCGCTCCCACGCCCTGGGCGCCCTGGTCCAGGAGCTGGGGCTCCCCGAGGGGCGCCACCACCGCGCCGAGGAGGACGCCTGGCATGCCCTGCGTCTCTTCTGGCACCTGGAGCAGGTCGGCGGTGCCGCCTTCCGCCGCAGCACCCTGGGGCCGGGGCGGCCCGTGGCCTCCTACGCACCGGAGGAGGTGCAGCTGCCCCCGGAGCGGGCCATCCTCCAGGAAGCCGCCGAGCGCGGCCTCTCCGTGGACCTGGACTATGCCCTGCC
>JALUUN010000627.1 GCA_027021325.1 Planctomycetota bacterium | reverse complement strand
CCCGGACCGGCGGGCCGCCGAGGCCGCCTGTGCGGAGAAGGTCCGCCGGGGGCAGCGCCTGGTCCATCCCTACGACGATCCGCGCACCGCCGAGGGCGCGGGCACCGTCGGCCTCGAGATCGCCGAAGACTGGCCGGAGGTGGACCTGGTCCTGGTTCCCGCCGGCGGCGGCGGCCTGGCCTCGGGCCTGTCCGTGGCCCTCCGGCGCCTCCTGGGCGACCGGGTCCGGGTCCTGGCCGTCGAGCCCGAGGGCTCCCCGACCCTGGATCTGGCTCTGCGTGCCGGCCAGCCGGTGGTCGTGGATCCGCCGCGCACGCGGGTCCAGGGGCTCTGCCCCCTGGACGCCGGCCGCCTTGCGGTCCGGGTCTGCCGGCAGACCCTGGATGGCGTTCTCCACGTCAGGGACGAGGAGGTCTTCGCCGCCCAGGCCTGGCTGGTGTGCCAGGGCGGCTGGACCGTGGAGCCGGCGGGGGCGGCGGCCGCCGCCGCCCTCCTCGCCGGGCGGGTGCCGGCGGCCATGTGGGAGCAGGCCGGCCGCCGGCCCTTGCGGGTGGCGGCCGTGGTCTCGGGAGGCAACCCCGATCCAGACCAGCTGCGCTCGCTCCTCGCCGGCGGGACCGGGAGAGCCTAGAATTCCCTTCCATGGCCGGTTCCCGCTTCGTCCCCGGATTCGCCACCACGTCGCCGCCTGCGGGTGAAATGGTGGGGGAGTACTCGGTGGCTCGCGAACTGGTTTCCCGCGACCGGCTGGTGCGCCTCGGCGGCCTGAAGAAGACCGATCAGGCCCAGGCCTACCAGCTGGCCTGGACCGTCCGGAAGAACGGGCGCCTGGTCTTCTGTCACCCGGACCGGGAGACGGCCCTGGAGTGGGCCCGGAGCGGCGGGGCGGGCGAGGCCGCCGGGGACTCCTGATCCGGCGGGCAGGGGCAGGAATCTCCTTTTGCGGGAGCCGGCCCTGGAGGGCCCTGCCGCGGCCGAGGCCGGCTGCCCGGGGCGGGCTTGCAAGGGGCCGGCCGGGAATCCCAGAATGACGGGGCCGGGCCGCCGCAGTGCTAGGCTTGGCGAACGGAAGCCAGGGGAGTCCCCGGGTTTCCGAACGACCCCAACGGAACCGAAACAAGGAATTCCTGGAATGAAGCTCAAGACTTTCCTGGCCGCGCTGTTCCTCGGCGCGCTTGCTCTGGGCGCCATCGGCTGCAGCGGTGGCGATGACGCCGGCGGCGACCACAGCGGCGACACCCCCGCCGAAGCCGGCGACAACGGCGGCGAGGGCTGAGCCTGGAGCCGCAGGCCGCGGCGAGGTTCGAGCTCGACTCGCCGCCGCCGACCGGGCCCTCCGGCCATGGCCGGGGGGCCCGGCTTCTCGTTCGGTCGCCCAGGAGGCGGAGGGTTCCTCCGGCTGCGGGCTAACGCGCCGCGAGCGCGGCCTTCAGGGCCTGGGCGGAAGCCCCGGTTCCCGGCCGGCGCACCAGGAGCTCGCGGACGGAGGCCACCCGGCGGAAACCGAACTCGACCCAGAAGGGAGGCCTGCCGCGGCCCTGGGCAACGCCGCGGCCCAGGACGTCGAGGTCGCGGACCGGCCGCCAGGAGCGCCCCGACCGCGTCCGGGTCAGGATCTCCCAGCCCTCCTCTCCAGGCCAGGCCGGACCGGGAAGGAGGACGAGGGTGCGAAGGCCGCGCTGGGTCCGCTCCCAGCGGAGGATCCAGCCCCCGTCCTCCTCGGAATAGACGGGGGGCGAGGGCTCCGGCAGCGCCTTTCGGTCTTCGCGAGGGGTCTTCAGGGCGGCCGGGTCCAGAAGGCGGCCGGCTTCCGGGCCCTCCAGGACCAGGCCGGGGGGCGCTTGCCCTCCCGGGACGCGGAGGTGGTGCCAGCCGGCTTCCCGCCAGACGGGGCCGGGGTCGTCCCCGGAGGCGGGCAGGAGCGCCCGGCCACTGCGCTCGCGGAGGAACCAGGGGCCCGGCTCCGGCAGTTCCAGGAGGAAGTCCCAGGATCCGTCCTCGAGCCGCCGGGGACCCGGCAGCAGGAGGACGTCGTCCTCGGGCGGATCGCCGGCTTCGGCCGGATCCGGAAGCGTCGGAAGCGGCGCGCCGAGGGGCCCCTGCGGGCGGCGTCCGGTCTGGACGAGGAAGGTCCGGCCCTGGCGCTCCTCCAGGGGGGCGGGACCCACGGCCACGAGCCGGAGTTCGTGGGGACCGGCCTTCAGGGCGGGGATCTCCAGGGGGGAGCCGGGCTCGCCTTCGGCCCGCCGGACGCCGTCGATCCAGACCTCGAAGCGCACCGGGGGGGCTCCCCCTTCCCCCGGCAGCACTTGCAGTCGGACCTTTCCCGCCGGCCAGGGCGCCTGGGGATCCGGCTCCAGGAGGCGGGGCGGGGTCAGGGAGGCGAAGGGCCGGCAGAGGGGGTCGCCGACCACGAGGAGCTGGTAGGGGGAGGCCACGCTCTGGTGGAAGGCTTCGGCCAGCGTGGCCCCACGCCGGTAGTGCACGTGGAGTTCGGGAAGGGGGAACTTCTGGGCCAGGGCGTAGGGTTCGGTCACCGTGCCCGAGGTGCCGGCGGCCCCGGCGCGGATCCAGGCCGAGGTCTTGGTCTGGTTCGGAGTCTGGAAGGCGGCCCCCGAACTCGTCAGATGCTCCGCGAGAGCGCCCGGGAGCAGGGTGGAGCCGGCGGCGGGCCAGTCGAAGACAGCGCTGCCGCCGACCACACCGAGGACGTCCTCCCTGCCTTCGGGAAGGATCCCGTCGAGGATCTCCCCGCGGCCGCCGAGGTCTCCAAGCAGTTCGACGGTCTCCGCGAAGAAGGGCTGGCGGGTCTTCGACCGGACGTTCTGGTTGCGCATGAGGTACACCACGCCCTCGGGACGCGTGGCGTCGGCTTCCCGCCCCCGCTGCAGGCAGGCGAGGATCTCGGGAAGGCTGTTTCCGTTCTCTCCGGACCATCCGAGGAGGACGCTTGCCCGGAATCCCTGCAGCCGCAGGTCCCGGGGCAGGGCGCGGGTCGTCTCCCGGGCCCGGACGAAGGCCGGCTGCGGGTGTTCCAGGTCCAGCCAGGCGGCGTCCCCTCCGAAGGCGAGGGGGCCAAGGCTGGTCAGGCCGGTCAGGGAAGCCACAGGAGTGACGTACTTGGGGAACTCGCCATAATCCGAAGGGTCGAAGCGGATGCCATAGGGAAAACCGGGTGTCCAGATCACCAGGTCGATGTCGGCCCCGAAGGGCGCCTGGTCCAGGAAGGCCTGGAGGGGCTCCCACAGGGTCCGGCGGAAGGTCTCCAGGTCCGTGATCGAGCTCAGGGGAGCGTCTTCCAGGACCAGGACATGGCTGGCCGGGATCGGCCGGAGCCGGAGATACTCCCGGGCGGTCTCCAGGGCGACGGGGGACCGGCCCTGGACCACGAGGATCGAGGTCTCCGGACCGCCCGCCGGGGCTCTCCCGGCGGCCGCGATCCAGGCCACGCCGCAGAGCAGGGCGCGGAGACGCATCAGCGGCGGCGCTTCCGGGCCTGGTCGCTCAGGTCCTGCTCGGAGCGCGCGTACTCGCGCCATTCCTCCAGGAGCACGCGGAAGACGTCCGTCCCCTGGACGCCGAAGCGTTCCTCGCTGGCCTTGCGCCACGCCGGCAGGAACTTCTCGGGATCGGAGGCGAGGCGGCCGGCGTCCCGCAGCCAGAGCTGTCCGTCCTTGGCCTTCTTCCGGGCCAGCCAGTCGAAGAGGCTCCAGCTCTGGGCGAGGTCGGCGTCCTCGAACTGCCAGAGTTCGAGACGGGCCAGGGCGTCCAGGGGCTTGCCCTGCTGAAGGGCGAGGCGGTTGAGGAACTCCCGGTGGCTGATACGCGTGGCGAGGGCGCCGGCATCGCCGCGGTCGCGGGTGTCCTCGTACTCCAGGTCCTCGGGCTTCGCCTGCAGGTTGGTGACCGTGTTGCGTCCGAGGTGCTCCAGGGAGAGGTACATGCCGCAGCCCTCGGTGACGAAGTCCAGGGGCAGCCCTTGCCAGGTGATGCCGTAGTGCAGGGTGGCGAGGCTGTGGCCCAGGCGGTTGGCCAGGATCCCCTCCATGTCGTTGTCGCGTTCGAAGCGCCAGTACTCGATGAAGCGGCAGTCTTCCCGCGGCGGCATGGTGTTCCCCTTGCTCGCCAGGGCCTCGTCCACCCGGTCGCCGTACTTCATCCCATACCACGCCGTACAGAACTTCTCGTGGAAGGACTTGCTGGCCGGGCCGAAGCAGAATTCGTGGAAGACGGTCTCGGGGATCCGGTCCTCGTAGTCCTCGCCCAGGTAGGGGTCCACGAAGTCGTTGCGGAAGCCCTCGATCACCTGTTCGGCGAACTCCAGGAGCCGGTGCGCCTCCTCGTCACTGAGGCGGTCCACGTAGATCAGGCGAACATGCCGGCTCTCCATGACCTTGAAGGTCCAGTTGCTGGTGCCGAGTTCCGAGGCCACCTGCAGCAGGCGCGGAGGAGGATCCACCGGACGGATGGAGTCCAGGGCGCTCTGCAGGCGGGCGGCGACGGCCTCCCGGGCCACGGCCTTCTTCTCCTTCTTCACCGTGAGGGCGGTCTTGTTTGCCGCCCGCAGGTAGCCGTTCTGCCGCAGCCATTCCTCGAGGCGTTCCCAGGACCGGAGCAGGCGATTGTGGGCCGCGAACCAGGCTGGGTCGCCCTTGCGATGGGCGTCGCGCTCCTCCTCGAGCTCCTGGATGCGCGCCAGCCGCAGTTCGTACTCGCGGGCCAGGGTCTCCCAGGTCTCCGAGGGATGGAAGATGGAAAAGCCGCTGATGTCCTCGCTCCAGAACTTGAGGACCTGTTTGCGGTTGGCGACCTTCCGCTCCCCGCCCTTGCCGGGTTTGTAGGGGAGACGGCGCGGGTCGGCGCTGTCGGAGATCCAACCCTCGACGGCCTCCTCCGGGGCGCCGGTCCGGCGCAGCTCGCCGGTCTCGCGGCGGAACTCGAGGCCCTCCTTGATCTCGAAGAGGACCACACGCTCGCCGCGGATGGTGACGAGGTGTTCACGGAACTTCTTTTCCGCCCGCTGGTTCCTCGGATGGGCCATGAGAATCTGGGCGGACAGGGCCGGCGCCAGCAGCAGGAAGGCCAGGAGCAGGGCCGGGCGGCGGAGGGAGGACATGGAACGCAAGGGGCGGCTCGAAGGAGGGAACGCAGGGCACGAGTGGAATCCGGCGTCCCCTCCGGGGGAGAATAGGACTCCGGATCCCGGCCTGCTTCGTAGGGTTCCCCGGATCCTAACACTCCGCCCGCCCGCTCCGCTCCTCCACGTCCCGGGCCGCCTGCCATGCCGCGACCGATTCCGCGTCCGTCCCTCCTCGCCTGCTCTCTTCTCCTGGCTCCGGGCTTCCTCGCCGGCCAGGAGCCCGGGCTCCCCTTCAGGCCGGAGCAACTCGAGGCCCTGAAGCCGCGTCTTCTCGGGCCGGCAGGAATGAGCGGGCGGGTCACGGCGATCGAGGCCGTGGCCTCCGATCCCGAAGAGGTCTGGGTAGGGACCGCCAGCGGCGGCCTCTGGCACAGCACCGACGGGGCCCTCACCTTCGAGCCCCGCTTCGACGAGCAGCCGGTTACCAGCATCGGGGCCATCGCCGTCTTCCAGGCGCGCCCGGACCTCGTCTGGGTCGGGACCGGAGAGGGCAACCCGCGCAACAGCTCGACGGGCGGGCGCGGCGTGTTTCGGAGCCGCGATCGCGGCCATACCTGGGAACGCCTGGGACTCGAGGAGACGGACAAGATCCACCGCATCCTGGTCCACCCGGAGGATCCGGACCGGGTCTGGGTGGCCGCGCTGGGCCAGACCTGGGGCGAGAACGAGGAGCGCGGCGTGTTCCGGACCACGGACGGCGGCCGCAGCTGGGACCGGATCCTCTTTGTGGACCCGCGCACCGGCTGCGCCGACCTCGTCATGGACCCGCAGAACCCGGACCACCTC
>JALUUN010000626.1 GCA_027021325.1 Planctomycetota bacterium | reverse complement strand
ACCTCCTGCAGGCGGCCTTGGTCGGCGCCCTGGTCTTCCGCGAGGCCAGCACGGGCTACGGCGAGGGCGGCGGGTACTACGGCGAGCGGCCGGAGCTGGAGGCGGTGCCCTTTCCCGGAGACGACGGCTTCTAGCCTGCCGCGCCGCTTCGCAGCGCTGCTCGGACGCCGGCCTCGATCCCGGCCGGGTCGTAGCCTCCCTCGAGGATCCACACGGCCCGGCCGGGACAGCAGGTCCGCGCCCAGGCGTGGACGCGGCTGGCGAAGGCGCGGAAGCCCGCTTCGGTGACGGCGAGGCCGCCCAGCGGATCGCCCTTCCAGGTGTCGAAGCCGGCGGAGACCAGGATCAGCTCCGGCTGGAATGCGAGGATCCGCGGCTCGGCCTCCTCCGTCCAGGCGCGCAGAAAGGCCTCGTCGCCGTCGCCGGCGCGCAGGGGGAGGTTGAGGGTGAAGCCCTCGCCCGGCCCCGCGCCGGTCTCCTGGGGCCAGCCGGTCCCCGGGTAGAAGGGCAGGCGGTGGCTGCTCACGTAGAGGACCGTGGGGTCGGCGTAGAAGATCGCCTGCGTGCCGTTGCCGTGGTGCACGTCGGGGTCGGCGACCAGGACGCGCTCGAGCCCGAGGGCCTGGCGTGCGTGGGCTGCCGCCACGGCAGCGTGGTTCAAGAGACAGAAGCCCAGGGCGGCGTCGGCCTCGGCGTGGTGGCCCGGCGGCCGCGACAGGACGAAGGCGTGGGCGTCCTCGCCCCGGACCACCGCCTCGACCGCCGCCACCGCCGCGCCTGAAGCGAGGCGCGCCACCTCCCAGGAGGCCGGGCTCGTCCAGGTGTCCGGGTCGAGGCGGACGCGCCGGCCCGCGGTGGCCTCGAGGCGGCCCACATAGGCGGGTGTGTGCACCCGCTCCAGCATCGCCCGGGTCGCCGGCGCCCAGTCCCCGACCGGGCGTACCCCCGGCTCGGGCCGCTGCTCCAGGGACGCGAGGACCGGCCGCAGGCGTCCGGGGCTCTCGGGATGGGCCGGCCCCGGGTCGTGCTCCAGGAAGCGCTCCGAGCGGTAGAGGAGCACGGCCCTCAGTCGGCGATGCCGTAGGGTGCGGGCGGATCGTCCTCGGCGGTCGGCTCGTAGCGCTGGAAGTCCGGGCCCTCGACGAAGCGGGCGACCTCCTCCAGGGGCCGCCGCGGGTGCTCCTCGCGCCGCGGCCGCCGCTTCGGGTCGGCGTAGCCGAGGGGCAGGACCGCCTGCGGCAGGAACTCCGCGGGCACACCGAGGATCCGGTTCAGGTAGCGCGTCTGCCCCGGCGTGTAGGGGAGCGAGTCCAGACCCTCCGCCGCCGCCCCCAGGAGGATGTGGGCGATGGCGATCCAGGTGCTCTCCTTCCAGTAGGGGTTGCCGCGGCGGCCGAAGACGCAGAGCAGCCACGGCGCCGTCGTCAGGAACTCCTTCACCGGCAGGATCTCGTAGTCGGCGAAGAAGGACTTCATCCAGCCCGGGGCGTTCGCGTGCCAGCGCTCGTCGGCGGCCTCGCAGTGGCGCCGGATCTCAGCCTTCGCCTCGGCGTTGCCCACGGCGACGAAGAGCCAGGGCTGGCGGTTGGCCCCGGAGGGCGCCCAGCGCGCCGCCTCGAGGATGCGCTCCACCCTCTCCCGGGGGACCGGACGGTCGAGGTAGTGGCGCACCGAGATGCGCCGCCGGGCCAGGGCGGGGAAGTCCATGGGCCGGGCATCCTAGCCCGCGCCGGCGGTCTCCGGCCCCGCGGGCGGACCGGCGGCCGGCCGGGCGCGCCGGGGTGCCGCCGGCAGCCAGACCCGCACCCGCGTGCCCAGGCCGGGCCGGCTCCACAGGCGCAGGAGGCCGCCGTGGCTGCGCACCGCGTTGTGGACCTGGGCGAGGCCCAGACCCCGGCCGACGCCGCGGCTGGAGACGAAGGGATCCAGGACCCGCGGCAGGATCTCCGCAGGGATGCCGGGGCCGGTGTCCTCGACCTCGAACCAGACGAAGGAGCCCGGCCGGGCCTCGGCGCCGCCGGCGGCGCCCTCCAGGTCCTCGGCTCGCAGGCGGTCGCGGCCGCTGCGCAGGATCACCCGCCCCGGCGTCGCCCCGAGGGCCTCGCGGGCATTCGCCAGCATCTGCCGCAGGGCCCGGCGCAAGCGTCCTCCGTAGCCCTCGAGGGGGAGGCTTCCCTCGACCAGATCGGCGACGATCTCCAGGCCCGGCGGACCGTTCTTCCGGAACTCCTGGATCTCCTCGTGCAGGATCCGGTTCAGGTCCAGGGCGCTGCGGATCTCGATGCCGCGGTCGCCGGCGGCCTCCAGGAGGCGCTCGCAGAGTTCGGCGGCGTCGGCGACATGGCGTGAGACCTCATCGAGGAAGCGCTCGGCCCGGGGCTCCCCGCGGAACTCCAGGTGCAGGAGGTCGGCGGCGCCGCGCACGCCCGCCAGCAGGTTGTTCAGGTCGTGGGCGAGGCTCGCCGCCAGGGCGTTCAACCCTTCCAGGCGCTCCGCCTCCATGCGCGCGCGCTGCGCCTCCTCGAGGCCCTGGAGGTCGGAGACGAGGAGGAGGTAGCCGGCGGCCTGGCCTTCCGGAGTCGGATCGAGGGGGCTCGCCGAGAGAAGGACCGGCCTTCCTTCGCCGGTCCCGGCGCGCAGCCGCGCCTGGCGGCGGAAGGATCCGGAGCGCCCGAGACCGGCGAGGGCCTCCTCCAGGGAGCGGCGGTCCTGGGGACCCAGGAAGGCGGTCCAGGCCTCGCGGCTCAGCTCCTCCAGCCCGGCGTCGAGCCACTCGCGCAGGCGGTCGTTGGCGAAGAGGGTGCGGCCGCGGGCGTCGAGGATCCAGACGCCCTCGTTGCAGACCTCGAGCAGAGCGCGGAAGCGCGCCTGACTGCGGCGCAGGTCCTCCTCGAGGTCGAGGCGTGCGGTCAGGTCCATGGCCACGAGGTCGTAGCCCTGCACGTCCCCGTCGGGACCCAGGCGCGGGACTTGATGGCCGTAGAGGCGCACCCAGGAACCGTCCGCACGGCGCACCCGCCCCTCGGCCTCCTGGGAGCGGGGTTCCCGGCGGTCCCGGGCGGCGGCCAGGGTCTCCCAGACCGGCCGGTCCTCGGGGTGCACGGCCTCGGCCAGGAGTTCGGGCCGCCGTTGCAGGGCCTCGCTCGAATGGCCGAGCAGGGTCTCGACGCTGGAGGAGACGAAGCGCAGCTCGCCGTCGAGGCCGAAGTGGACCAGGAAGAGTTCGGCCTCCTCGAGGAGACGGCGGTAATGCCGTTCCCGCGCTTCCAGGTCCCGTCGTTGCGCCTCCTCCCGGGCTTCAGCCTCGCGCCGCCGGCGCACCAGGACCGAGGCCGACCACCCGAGGAGACCGAGAACCGCCGCCAGCGGCACCAGGAACTCCGGGCGCTCGAGGAGCGGCGGCGGCGGCGGCGGCGGCACGACCACGGGAAAGGACATCCCCGGCCCCCGGCTGTTCCCCGCCAGGTCGAAGACCTCGACCTGGACCTGATGGGTTCCCGGCGGCAGAGGATCCTCCGTATGGAGTTCGGGGTCGGTCTGGATGGGCCCGACTCGCCGCCCATTCAGCAGGAAGCGGTAGCGGAGCCGGTTGCGAGGGGTGCGCTCCCAGAGGTCGGCCGCCTCGGCGCGCAGGACGAGATGCCCTTCCTCGTCGAGGAGCTGGTCGAGGTCGAGAAGCCGGGGAGGATCCCGGTCCTCGTTCCGGAAGCGGACCAAGCCGTCGCCGAGGGTGCCAAGCCAGAGTTCGCCGGGCCGCCCCGGAAGCACCGGCCAGAGGCTCGCCGCCGGGGCATGGGGTTCGCCCGAGAGGCTGTGGAGGGTCTGCCCGTCCCAGCGGTAGAGGCCGTTCAGGCCGGCCGCCCAGAGGGAGCCGTCGGCCACGGCGAAGTCCAGGATCCAGCCGAAGGAGGCGTCGGGGAAGGGCCGGGCCCGGCCCTCCGGGTCCACGGTGAAGACCGGACGCCGGTTCGGCCCCTGGCCGATCCAGAGGCTGCCGCCGAAGGAGGCCAGGGCGAAGGCCTCGGGCGGGGGAGCGGGCCCAGGCAGGGCCTTCCAGACGCCCTCCGGACCCAGGACTGCGGGGCCGCGCCGCGTCCCGGCGAGGATCCCGTCCTCGGTCTCCAGGAGACAGAAGTTGTGGTTGCTCGGAAGACCGTCTCGGCCTGCGAGGTACTCGGTCCAGCGCCCGTCCTTCCACCGAAGCAGGCCGCCGTTTCCGACCTCCGCCCGGTGCCGGGTCAGGAGGCTGAACCAGAGCGCCCCGTCCGAGGTCTGGTGGATCGCGTGGACCGGGTTCTCGCGCAGGGCGGGCGGGCCGTCGGGAAGGCGCCAGCGTCCGTCTTCGCGGACCCGGACGGAATCGGGCCGGGAGCCCGAGCCGACCCAGAGGCGGCCCTCCCGGTCCTCGAGGACCGTCGTCAGCATGGCCTGGGCGACTTCGGGAGGCCCTTCCGGGCGGAAGCGGGCGCCGTCCCAGTGGATCAGGCCGCCGTCGGTGGCGAGCCAGAGGCCGCCGTCCGCGGCGCGGGCGAGGTCGTGGACCACCTGCTGCTGGGGTTCCTCCGGCAGGAAGCTCTGCCAGCGCCGGCTCTCCAGGTCGCAGAAGCGGATCCGCCCCCGATCGTCCGAGGCCACGAGGCGCCGGCCGTCGCAGTCCAGGAAGCGGACCCTTTCGATGCCCCAGGCGGCTGGATCCAGCCTCCACCAGCGCCCTTTGTGGAGGAGCAGGACCTGCTGCCTCCAGTCCACGGCCAGGAGGCCGCCGTCGGAGAGAGGGGCCAGCTCCCGCAGCTTGCCGATCCATCCCGCGGGAGGGGAGTGGAGGGACAATCCCCCCGGGCCGAGGGACAGAAGGCCGGGCCAGGGAGCGGCGGCCTGGCTCGGTCCCAGGAAGACGGTGGCTCCGACCCGCGCCATCCGGCAGGTGTCGTCGTCCCGGAGGGGAGGGAGGCCAAAGGCTTCGAAGTCCTCGCGGCTTGCCTGGCGTTCCCAGGGCTCGCCATCGCGAACGCCCGGCCGCCAGCGCCAGAGAGCCTCGGGGGTCAGGACCAGGAGGCCTCCGTCTACGGCCGCGGCCAGCCCGAGGACGGGGGCGTGCCCGGGGACCTGAGCGGCCTCTTGGATCCCGGTCCGGTCCAGGGCCAGGAGCCGGCCCCGCCAGCCGACGAGGACCCGGTCCCCGAGCACCGCCTCCGGCGGCCTTCTCGTGAAATGCCAGAGGGGGTGGGTGAAGCGCTGTGGGGGTCCGTCCAGGGGGACATGCCAGGCGCCCGTCGTCTGCAGGAGATAGACCCCGTCCGGTGCGGGCTCGAGGGCGAAGACGAAGTCGGGAACCTCCTTCTCCGGCAGCGGGAGACGGCGCAGCGTCCATCCGTCGTAGAGGAACAGCCCTTGCGAATCGAGCCCTGCGATCCCTCCCTCGGGAAGACCCGGTCCGTGGGAGAGGGAGCGGAGGCGCCGCGTGCCCGGGTCGAGGGTGTCCGAGGGCAGGTCCCGCCAGCGCCAGGCCTCGTTCAGGCGCTGGGCCACGGGCTCGGGCGGCGGATCCGGCCAGGAGCCCGGATCCTGGGCCGGAAGTCCGGCCAGGAGCGCCGCCGCGAGGAGGAGAGGCATGGGGAGGGGGCGGGCTCAGTCCGGGGCGCCCGCCCGGGGCGCCAGGAGAAACAGCCCGAACCAACGCCGCGGATCGTAGCAGGCCCGTTCGACCTCGAAACCGGCGCCGGCGGCCAGGGCCTCCACCTCCTCCGGCGCGTACTTGCAGGAGTTCTCGGTGTGGATGGACTCCCCGGCTTCCAGGCGCCAGCTCCGTCCCAGGGCCGCGACCCGGAGGGTGACGGGCTCGCGCGCGACGAGGTGCATCTCGATGCGACCCTCGGCCTCGTTCCAGCGCGCCTCGTGGCGGAAGGCTGCAAGTGGCAGCTCGGCGCCCAGCTCGCGCTGCAGGCGCACCAGGAGGTTGAGGTTG
>JALUUN010000625.1 GCA_027021325.1 Planctomycetota bacterium | reverse complement strand
GAGGAGATGTTCGTGGCCCCGAAGCGCCAGGAGACCTCGGACTACATCGAGGGCCGCTACGGCTGAGCCGGCGGTCCGCGCAGCGGAACCGGTTTCTTCCTCTCTTCAGCCACGCCGCAGGAGGAGAGCCAGGAAGAAGGGGCCGCCGATCAGGGCGGTCACCAGGCCCACGGGGAGTTCGCTGCTGCGGCCGAAGGCCTCGGGCAGGAGGCCGGCAAGGAGAGCGGGCAGCGTGCGGGCGAGGACATCGGCCAGGATGAGGAAGGCTCCACCGAGGAGGGCGCAGGCGGGGAGGAGGGCGGCGTGGCGCAGGCCGAGGAAGGGCCGGAGGGCATGGGGGACGAGGAGGCCGACGAAGGCGATGGGGCCGGCGTGGGCGACGACGCCGGCGGTCAGAAGCGCCGTGGCCAGGAGCAGGAGACGCCGGCTCGTCTCGACGCGCACGCCCCGGGCGGCGGCCAGCTCCGGGTCGAAGGCCAGGTCGTCGAGGTCGCGGACGCGAAACAGGAGGAGGAGGAGACCCGCACCCAGCCAGGGCAGGAGGGAGGCCGGCGTCGCCAGGGAGGTGGCGTCCAGGCTGCCCAGCAGCCACCGGTCCATGCGCGCCAGGTCGTAGGGGTCGGCGAGGTAGCGCACGAAGAGCGTCGCCGCCCCGAAGAGGAAGTTCAGGGTGACGCCCGCCAGGAGGAGGCCGTCGGCGCGGGCGCTGCGCCGCGCCACGGCCAGGACCAGCCAGGTCTCGAGGAGCGCCGCGCCGAGGGCCAGGCTCCGCTCGCCGCCGAGCCAGGGGAGCGCGAAGGCCGGAAAGGCGATGCCGAGGAAGGCCCCGAAGGAAGAGGCCGCGGCCACGCCCAGGGTGAAGGGGGTGGCGAGGCCGTTGCGGAGCAGCGTCTGGAGCACCGCTCCCGCCACCGCGAGCGCCGCTCCCGTGAGCCAGGCCAGGGCCACCCGGGGCAGGCGCAGGGCCAGGATCCGGCCGTCCTCCGTCCACTGCGCGCGCTCGCGGCCGAGGACCTCGACGAGCCCCTGCCAGGCGCGGACGGGCTCCGAGCCGAGGGCCAGGCCCAGGGCGGCCGCGGCCAGGCCCGCGGCCGCGAGCAGGCCGAGGAGGAGGGCCGGGCGCAGGCGGGTCTGCGGAGCGGGCGCACTCATCGCGGCAGGACGGCGGGAGCCCGGCCCGGCCGCGGCAGGAGTTCCAGGCGCTCGCCGAAGACCTCGTGGAGAAGCTCCTCGCGCAGGACCTCGGCCGGGGCACCCCGCGCGCGCAGGATGTGGCGGTCGAGGATCAGGATCTCGTCGGCGAAGGTGGCGGCGAGGTTCAGGTCGTGGGTCACGCAAAGGACGGCGAGCCCCTCACGGCAGAAGCGCCGAAAGAGGGAGAAGAGCCAGGCCTGGTGATGCAGGTCGAGCATGGCCGCCGGCTCGTCCAGGAGGAGGTAGCGCGGCTCCTGGGCGAGGACGCTCGCGACCAGGACCCGGCGGCGCTCGCCGCCGCTCAGCTCCCCGAGGAGCCGCTCCTCCAGATCCAGAGCGTCCACCTGCTCCAGGGCGCGGCGTACCGCCTCGCGGCACTCACGCCCGGGGCGGGTTTCGAACCAGCGGCCATGGCCGGCGACCCGCGCCCCGAGGGCGACGGCCTCGGCCACGGTGAAGGGAAAGGCCGGCCCGACCTCCTGGGGCAGGTAGCCGAGGATCCGGGCGCGCCGCCGCGGCGGGATCGCGGCGAGGGGCCGGCCGTCGAGGAGAACGCGCCCCGCCTGTGGCAGGTGCAGGCCGGCGAGACAGCGGAGCAGGGTGGACTTGCCCGCGCCGTTGGGCCCGGCCAGGGCCAGGAAGCGTCCGGGCTCCAGGGCGAGGTCCACGCCCTCGAGGACCGGGGAACCCTCCCCGTAGTCCGCCCGGAGGTTCTCCGCCGCCAGCGCCATGGCCCCATCTTGCGCCGGCGGGGCTCCAGCGCCAGCCCGCCAGCCTCCGGCGTGCCCGGCTTGGCCGGGGTAGACCGAGGAGGCCTCTCCCTGGGCAGGTCGGCGGCTGCCCGTCTTGCTTCCTCTTGAAGGATCTAGCCCGGCGCGGGACGCAGCCTTCCGGCCCGAACGGTCGCAGGCGTGTCAGGTGGGCGGCCGAATGCCGCGCAAGGTGACCTTCGGCTGGTAGACCTCGACCGTCATGGACCTTCTCCTTCGAGTACCTCGCCATGCCGAACGGGTTGCCGCATCCCGTGGATGCGCCGAAGGCGACCGCAAGGTGTGGCAGCCTGGATGGCGGCATGTTCTCATCGATCTGTCTGCCACCGCCGCAGGATCTCGTAGGCAGCCGCGAGGCGACCGCCACAAGAACCCAGCCATGCGGGAGGACTCGATGGGTTGAAGGAGAGCCAGAAGGTATCGGTCCCTCCCCTGCCGGTGTGCTGCGGCGTGTGCCCGAGAACATGCTCTCGGAGCAGAGCCTTCGATATCACCCAGCAGTGAGCGTCGAAAGGTGAGACGCCCAGACAGACCGCGTATTCATAGTCCTGGTCTCGGAGCTGCTGAAACTTGTAGACACCACTCCTCCAGAGCGTCGAGAACTTGATCTCGACCCGCCTTCCAGCGATGACGCGATCCGCTTCGGAGTCTCCGCTTGAAGTCACATCGAGGCCCTTGGCTGCGCACCATCCTGCGACGAGTTGCTCCCCGATCTTGCCAATCTGGCGGGAAGGCCGTGTGCGGATCCAGGCGAAAGGGCTCCCTTCCCAGGGATCGAGCATTCCCTCCCGGAGGTAGTCGCCCTTGAGCGTGCTTGCGATGCTCGCAAGCATCGCCACTTCGGGGTCAGGAAGGCTCTGCCCCAACCGATCCCTCCTCCCGAAGGTGTCCTGTAGAGAACAGTCGAGGTTGCTTCACCTTTCCTTGGTAGGGCGCTGGATCGAACCCGATCCACTCGATGCCCTCGACACCGTCGAACCGTCCCGCCATGACCTCGAGGGCTTCCCTGTTGTTGTCGACCAGGATGAATCGCCGGCCGAGCTCGAGGGCGGCCGCGCCCGTCGTGCCGCTGCCCGCGAAGAAGTCGAGGACGACTCCCCCCGGGCGCGTGGATGCCTGGACGATACGCCGGAGAATGCCAAGCGGCTTCTGCGTCGGGTATCCAGTTCTCTCCGAGCCGTTGGTCGGGACGATGGTGTGCCACCAGGTGTCCGTGGGCAGCTTCCCGCGTGCAGCCTTCTCCGGGCCCACGAGACCGGGCGCCATGTACGGGATGCGCTCGATCTCATCGGCGTTGAACACGTAATCTGAGGGGTTCTTGGCGTAGAGCAGGATGTTGTCGTGCTTCGGGGGCCACTTGTTCTTCGGGCGACCGCCGAAGTCGTAGGCCCAGATGATCTCGTTGATGAACGATTCCCGGCCGAAGATGGCGTCGAGGAGCACCTTGCAGTAGTGGACCTCGCGGTAGTCCACGTGGAAATAGAAGGATCCGTCGGGGGCCAGGACGCGGTGGGCTTCGATCAAGCGCGGTTCGAGAAACGCCAGGTAGTCGTCGAAGATGTCGCTGAACCGCTTCGTGCCCAGGGCGATGCTCTCGTAACGGTGACCCTGGAATCCCGTACGCTCGCCGTCCGCAGATCGCACCGTCTTGAGCCGGGTCCTGCTCTGGATCTTTCCCGTGTTGAACGGGGGGTCGATGTAGATCAGGTCGACAGACGCCGACGGAAGCGCTCCAAGGACCGCCAGGTTGTCGGCGAAATGGATCCGCCCCGTCAGCCTTCCTCCCTTGAGGTTCTTGTCCACGGCTACCACGGTCTCTTGCGGTCCATCTCCGTTTCCGGGAGGAGTCCGCCGGACTCCTCCATGGTGTCAGCGCGGCCTGGCCTTCTCCTGCGTCCTTCTCGCCAGGCCTGGATGGCCCCCGACAAGCAGGAGACACTCCTGCCCACTTCGCGGACGGGATGCTCCGGACGAGCAACAGGCCCCGGTTCGAGGATGCGGCGTAGCCCGGGATGCTGGAAGCGGCTGGCTGAGCCCGGGTCGGCACGAGTCCTCAAGGAGAGCACCAGCATGCTCACGCACCGTACTGCCGCAAGATGGATCTGTCTATTCCTGCGGAACTGGAGCCGGGGCACGCGTCGTGCGCCGGCCGGTACTGGAACGGAAGAGCAGCCAGGGGCTGCTTCCGAGTGGAAGCGCCTGCCTGGGCACGGAGCTCCAAGACGGCGGAGTTGCCGCGGCATCTCCCGGCGTGTCCGGTCTCCGGCCACGGCCCCGTTCCCAGGCAGGCGGCCCGCACGAGGCAGCGTGGGAGGACCCTGCGGCTGCGCCCCCGCTGGGCGAGTCCGGCTTCCCTCCCGCCCTGCAGGGCGCCGATCGGGTCGCGGGTCTCCGGGCGGGACAGCCTCACCCTTCCAGGACGGTCCAAGCGATGTCCCGTTGCCCCTGTTCCGTGCGGCCAGGAGAAGGGAACGGTCCTCCCGGCCAAGGAAAGGCTGCCAGGACTTCCGGGAACGACGGAGTTGTACCCCGCGGCTAGGATGGAGCGGAATGGAGCGCCTGCGCGACCGTCTCGAACGCCGCCTCGACGAGGCGCGCCGGACCTGGAGCCTCCTGGACGGCGCCTTCCTGGACCTCGTCGAGCGGGCCGCCGCCCTGGCCGTGGAGACCCTGCGCGGCGGCGGCGGCCTCTACTTCCTCGGCAACGGAGGCAGCGCCGCCGACGCCCAGCACTGGGCCGCCGAGCTCGTCGGCCGCTACCTGGAGGAGCGCCGGCCCCTGAACGCCCACGCCCTCACCGTCAACGCCTCGACGACGACGGCGCTGGTCAACGACTACCCGCCGGAGGAGGTCTTCGAGCGCCAGGTCCGCGCCCACGTGCGCCCGGGCGACCTCGTGGTCTGCATCTCCACCTCCGGCCGGAGCGAGAACGTCCTGCGCGCCGCCCGCGCCGCCCGCGAGCGGGGCGCCCGGGTCCTCGGCGTCACTGGCGAGGGTGGCGGTGGCCTTGCCGATCTCTGCGACCTCTGCGTCCGGGCGCCGAGCCGGGACACCCCGCGCATCCAGGAGGTGCACCTCCTCTTCGGCCACCTCTTCTGCGAGGCCATCGAGCAGGCCTTCCTCGAGACGGCGCCCGCGAAGACTGGAGAGACTCCTGCCTGAACCCCGCCGCTCCCGCTCCAGCGGTCTCCTCTGCGCCCTCCTGCTCCTCGCTCCGGCTGGGGCTGCCCAGGGACCTCCCGGCGACGGCGCTCCGCCGCCCGCCCCGCCCGCGGGCGACGCCATCCCGCCGGGCATCGCCTCGGCCTACGAGGCCGACGCCTCCATCGCGCGTGGCCTGGTCCGGCGCGAGGCGGGTGCCTTCCCCGGCTTCACCCTCCTTGCGCCCCTCAACAGCCACCGCATCCTTCTGGTGGACCTGGACGGGGACATCGTCCACGAGTGGCAGGCCGACTCCGCCCCCGGCGGCGACCACTACCTCCTGCCCGACGGGAGCCTCCTGCGCAGCGGCCGCGAGGACGACGGCCCGCGCTTCCGCGGCGGCGGCATCGGCGGCCGCCTCCAGCGCCTGGCTCCCGACGGAACCCTCCTCTGGTCCTGGCGTCTGGCCGACGAGAACCGGCATCAGCACCACGACCTGGAGCCGCTGCCCGACGGCAACCTCCTCCTCCTCGCCTGGGAACGCCTGAGCCGCGAGGAGGCCATCGCCCTGGGCCGCGACCCGCGTGGCGTCGGGCCCCCGGGCCTGTGGCCCGACATGGTGCTGGAGATCCGGCCCCGGGGAGCGGACGGCGCCGAGGTGGTCTGGGAGTGGCACGCCCGCGACCACCTGATCCAGGACCGCGACCCGGCGCTGCCCGGCTATGGCGACCCCGCTGCCCACCCCGGCCGCCTCGACATCAACCTGGGCTTCGTGCCGCCCCCCGAAGTCTCGGAGCAGGAGCGCCGCGCCCGGGAGGAACTGGAGCGGGAGATGGCGGCCCTGGGCTACCTCGGCGGCGAGG
>JALUUN010000624.1 GCA_027021325.1 Planctomycetota bacterium | reverse complement strand
CCGCGGGAGACGCGGCGATGACGCTCGTAACGGGCCGCCAGGCCCTCCTCCAGGCACAGACGCAGGGCCTCGTGCAGGGCGTAGATCATGGAGATCGGGGCGGTGTGGTGGTAGGCGCGCTCGCCGCCCCAGTAGGAGGTCACGAGGCCGAGATCCAGGTACCAGCTGCGCACCGGCCGGCGCCGGGCCTGCAGGCGCTCGCGGGCCGCCGGACCCAGACTCAGAGGCGCAAGCCCGGGCGGGCAGCTCAAGCACTTCTGGCTGCCGGAAGCGGCAGCGTCCACGCCATTGCGGTCCAGATCCACCGGCATGCCGCCCAGGGAGGTCACCGTGTCGGCGAGGAAGAGCAGGCCGTGCTCCCGGGCCAGCTGACCGAAGGGAGCGAGGGGAGTGTGGACGCCGGTGCTCGTCTCGGCATGGACGAGGGCCAGGGCGCGGAAGCCGCCGCCGCGCAGGCGCCGGGCCGCTTCCTCCGGGTCCAGGGCCCGCCCCCAGGGTGCCTCGAAGATCTCCACCTCGCCGCCGGCGCGCCGCGCCATCTCCGCCATGCGCTGGCCGAAGACGCCGTGGACGCCGACGAGGATCCGGTCTCCCGGCTCGACGAGGTTCTGGAAGAGGGCCTCGATGCCCGCCGAGCCGGTGCCCGAGACCGGGAGCGTCGTCTCATTGTCGGTGCCGAAGACCGCCCGCAGCATGGCGGCGGTCTCGTCCATGATCCCCAGGAAGGCCGGATCCAGGTGTCCCAGGAGTGGGCGGCCCAGGGCGCGCAGAACCTCGGGCGGGACCTCGGAGGGGCCGGGGCCGAGAAGGAGCCGCTCGGGCGGGTCCAGGGGGGGAGGAGGGGACGTGTCCATGGCCGGGTTGAAACCCGCGTTCGCCGGGTTGCCCCGTACCATCCTGGCGGCCCCCCGCCGGCCCCGCAAACCCGCAGCATGACCCGCAGCCTCCTTCTCCTTCCGCTCCTCTTCCTCGGCGCCCGCCTGCTTCCGGCCCAGGAGCCCTTCTCCGAGGAAGACTTCCAGCGCAACGCGCGTCAGGTCGTGCCCCGCGACGCCTTCCCGGTCCTGACCGACCCGGAGATGGTGGACGTGCGCCGCGCCAGCGAGGAGCTGCGCGACGACGAGCCGGTGATCGGCCTGGTCCTGAACGGCGAAGCCAGGGCCTGGCCGATTTCGGTGATGGGCAGCCACGAGCTCGTGAACGACCGCATCGGCGGCATCCCCATCGCTGTCAGCTGGTGACCGCTGTGCCAGACGGCCATCGTGTATGGCCGCACCCTCGGCGACCGGGTCCTGGAGTTCGGGCACCAGGGCATCCTCTACCGCAACAGCTTCGTCATGTACGACAAGCAGACGGAGAGCCTCTGGCTGCACGTCACCGGTGAGGCGCTTCAGGGGCCGCTGAAGGGCTCGAAGCTCGAGTTCCTGCCCTCGGTGGTCGTGCCCTGGGGCCTGTGGAAGCTGCGCCATCCCGGCAGCCGCGTCCTCCTCGGCCGCAAGGCCCGCGGCATGATGGGCGCCTTCGCCCTGGGCCGCGCCCGCGAACTCTACGGTCTCAGCGTCGGCCAGGGACGGCGGGTGCGCCTCTACACCTGGAAGCTCCTGAGCCGGCGCCGCTGGCTCCAGGACGAGGGGCTGGAGGAGGGGCGTCCGCTGCTCGTCGCGGCCGATCCGGAGACCGGCCTCGGCCGCGCCTGGGTGCGGGTCCTGGACGGCCGGACCCTGGTCTTCGAGGAGGCGGCGCCGGAGGACGGCGCCCTGCGCCTGCGCGACCGCGATAGCGGAAGCCTCTGGGATCCCTTCCAGGGCCGTTGCGTCTCGGGCAAGCGCCGGGGAGCGGAACTGCCCTGGGTGCCCGCCACCTTCTGGCTCCTCGAGCGCTGGAAGGGCTTCTTCGGCGAGGCGGGGATCCGGGACCTGCCGGCGCCGGAGAAGAAGGAGGGGACCGGGACTGCTGCCCCGGCTCCCGCCGGGGAGGGAGGCGGCCGCTGAGCTCCGCCGGGGTCAGGGCGCCTCGGTCGCTCCGGCTGCGCCGTAGCGTTCCGCCCAGAGGCTCAGGAGGGCCTGGCGGGCGGCGGGGATCTCTGCGAGCAGCACCGTGTCGCCGTTGCGGTTCTGGATGCGCGGCCGCACCCGGGCCAGGAACTCCTCGCCTCCGAGGCGGCGCTGGCTCGGTCCGAAGTAGCCGACGGCCGCTCCGACCAGGAGCTCCGGGTTCTCCCGGATCAGGGCCCGAAGTTCCTCCTTCCCGAGCATGCGGTCGAAGGTCTCCTGCCAGCGTGCCGGGTCCTCGAGGTGGGCGGCGCGCAGGACCCAGGAGGGCGGGACCACCTCGTGCCCCAGATCGCGGGCGCGGGTGCAGAGGGCCAGGATGCCCTCCAGGCCCTGGCGTTCGGCGATGCGTGTGGCCAGGACGAAGCCGACGCCGTAGTAGTCGGGCAGGGACTCGCTGCGCCGGCGCGTGTTCAGGTCGGAGAAGCCCAGGGCCAGGAGTTCCTCGAGCTCCATGGCCGGGGTGGAGCCGGTGGTCGAGACGAGGAGCCAGGTGCCGGTCTCGAGGGGACCCGGGCGGCCGGGGTGCAGGCGACCGAGGTTGCCGACCAGACGCAGACGCAGACCGCCGGTGTAGGCGCTGGCCCGGACCAGGCGGTCGGCGCGGATCGCCGGCGCCAGGTCCGGGTTGATCCAGGCGGCCAGCAGATCGCTCATGCCCTCGGCCAGGGCGCCCGGGATCGTGCGCCAGGAGGGGCCGAGCAGGGCGTGGGCCAGTTCGTGGCTCAGGATGAAGCGCAGGTTCCGGCCCTCGGCGAGGAGCTGGATGCGAGCGGGATTGTCCTCCCAGTCGAACCAGGTCACGCCCTCGGCGAGGCCTCCTCCCCGGGACGTGGCCTGGTCGGGGAGGGAGGGCATGAGCCAGACCTCGGCCGGCTGCGGGCGTGCCCCCGGCAGGAGGGCCACGACCCGCGGGTAGACCTCTTCGAGCCAGCCGGCGACCTCCAGGGTGCGGGCGCGGTCGCCGCCGCGGACGATGCCGTGGGCGGTCACCACGGACTCCGGCGGACCGGGGCTCGTACAGGCGAGGGAGGCCGAGAGGATGCCGGCGGCGAGAGCCGGGAGGCGGGGCGGGCGGAAGGCCACGCCTCCAGCATGGCAGATCCGCCGCGGCAGCAGCCCGGGGAGGCCGCGGGGCTAGCCTGGGGATCGTCTGTCACGACCCTTCCCGTCTTCCGAAGACTCCCTGCCATGGCCGAATCCGGATCCCCTTCTGCGGCCGGCTCCGCCGCTGCCCCGGCCGCCTCCTGCTGTCCCGGTCCCGCCGCTCCTGCCGCCCAGGCCGGGGCGGTGCGCGAGCGCTACGCTGCCGGCGCCCGGGCCCGCGAGGAAGCCCTTTGCTGCCCCGTGGACTACGACTCGCGCTACCTCGAGGTCATTCCCGAGGAGGTCCTGGAGCGGGATTACGGCTGCGGCGACCCCTCACGCCACCTGCTGCCCGGCGAGACGGTCCTCGATCTCGGAAGCGGCACCGGCAAGATCTGTTTCATCGCCAGCCAGATCGTCGGGCCCTGCGGCCGTGTGATCGGCGTGGACATGACCGAAGAGATGCTCGCGGTGGCGCGGCGGGCGGCGCCGGTGGTCGCCGGGCGCCTGGGCTACGCCAACGTCGAGTTCCGCCGCGGCCGCATCGAGGATCTGGCCCTGGACCTGGACCGGGTCGCGTCGTGGCTCGAGGCCCATCCGGTACGCGATCTGGACGGCTGGCAGGCCCTGCAGGACGAGGAGCAGCGCCTGCGCCAGGAGGAACCTCTGGTCGCCGACGCCAGCGTGGATGCTGTCGTCTCCAACTGCGTTCTGAACCTCGTGGAGGCCGGTCTCAAGCCGCAGCTCTTCCGCGAACTCCACCGCGTCCTGCGCGACGGCGGACGGGCGGTGATCTCGGACATCGTCGCCAGCCGCGAGGTGCCGTTGCACCTGCAGCGCGACCCCGAGCTCTGGTCGGGCTGCATCAGCGGTGCCCTTAGCGAGGACGGCTTCCTGCGCGCCTTCGAGGAGGCCGGTTTCCGGGGCATCCAGCTCCTGGATCGGCAGGAGGATCCCTGGCGTGTGCTCGAGGGCATCGAGTTCCGGAGCGTCACCGTCGTCGCCTTCAAGGGACGGGCGCGCCTCTGGAAGCCGCGTGGGGAGGCCGCTGCGGAGGCGTCTGCGGGCGGAGGCTGCTGCGGATGAACCCGGAACCCGCCCCGGTCCCCGCCGCCGTCCGCCCGTGCTTTCCGGCCCTCGAACGCGGGACCGTTGAGGTCCTGCAGGTGAACCTGGGCCGCCTGTGCAACCAGGCCTGCCGGCACTGCCACGTGGACTCTTCGCCGGCGCGCAGCGGCCCCGGGGACAATGCCGGTCCGGAGCTCCTGGAGGAGATCCTGGCCCTCCTGGAAGCCTGGCCCGCCCTCCGGACCCTGGATCTGACCGGCGGTGCCCCGGAGCTGAACCCCGGATTCCGTCGCCTCGTGCGGGCGGCACGCGGCCTCGGTCGCACGGTCCTCGTGCGCCACAACCTCACCATCCAGGAGGAGCCGGGGCAGGAGGATCTGCCGGCCTTCTTCGCCGGACAGGGGGTCGTTCTGTTCTGTTCGCTTCCCTGCTACCTGCCGGAGAATGTGGATCTCCAGCGCGGCCGCGGCGTCTTCGAGAAGAGCCTGCGCGCCCTCCGCCGCCTGAACGAAGCCGGCTTCGGGCGCGGGGATGGAGGTCGGGAGCTGCACCTCGTCTACAACCCTCTCGGTCCGAGCCTGCCTCCGCCCCAGGAGCGCTTGGAAGAGGACTACCGCGAGGCCCTGCGCAGCCGCTACGGCATCACCTTCGACCGCCTGATCACGATCACCAACCAGCCGATCCACCGCTTCCGGGAGGACCTGGAGCGTCAGGACCGCCTGGAGGACTACTACCGGCTCCTCGAGGAGAACTTCAACGCCGCTACCCTGCCCCATGTCATGTGCCGCGGCCAGTTGAGCGTACGCTGGGACGGCCGCCTCTACGACTGCGACTTCAATCTGGTCCAGGACCTTCCCCTGCGCGACCGCGGCGGCCGCCCGCTCGCCCTCACCGACCTCCTGGAGCGCGACCCGCGGAGCCTGGAGGGACTGCCGATCGCCGTTGCCCGGCACTGCTTCGCCTGCACCGCGGGGGCAGGCAGTTCCTGCGGCGGAAGCCTCGTGGAGGGCGGCGCTTGAAGCGGATCCTGTGGCTGGCCCTCGTCGCCGGCGCACTCGCCCTCTTCTTCCTCTACGGGCGCGAGCGCCTGCCGGAGTTCCTGACCTGGGTCCAGGGGCTGGGCTGGAGGGGTCCTCTCCTCATCGGACTCCTCTACGTCGGCGCCACGGTCCTCATGATCCCGGGAAGTCTCCTGACCCTCGGGGTCGGCTTCCTCTACGGGCCCTGGAAGGGGACTCTTCTCGTGAGCCCGGCGAGTGTCGCCGGGGCGACCCTGGCCTTCTTCCTGGGGCGGACGCTCCTGCGCGAGAGTGTCGAGCGGCGGATCCAGGACAGCCGCCGCCTGCAGGCCCTGGACCGTGCCCTCGCCGAGGGGGGCTTGCGCATCGTCTTCCTGACCCGCCTGAGCCCGGTCTTCCCCTTCGTCCTCCTGAACTACGCCTTTGGCCTCACCCGGGTCTCTGCCCGCGCCTATCTCCTCGGCTCCTTCCTGGGCATGCTGCCCGGGACCTTCCTCTACGTGTACCTCGGCAGCACTCTCGAGGATCTCTCCGAGCTGGCCTCCGGAGCCGCTCCCGAGACCGAGGGTCTCCTCTGGTGGAAGTGGGCAGGGCTGGCCGCGACCCTGGCGGTCACGGTGCTGGTGACGCGCATGGCCCGCCGGGCCCTGCGGGAGGCTGCTCCGGAGGTCGTGGCCGGAGAAGCAGAGCCGCCGGTGCGGGAGGGGGTGTCCTCGTGAACCTCCAGGCTGTCTCCCCGGACCAGGA
>JALUUN010000623.1 GCA_027021325.1 Planctomycetota bacterium | reverse complement strand
CCGGCCAGATCCTCCGGCTCCTGGAGGAGGGGCGCGGAGGCGGCGAGGAAGAGGAGGAGTCCGGACATGACACGACCGGAGCAGGCGGGGGCCGCCGTTCTTCGTATCGGCGGAACCGGTCCTGGGACTGCACGGAGCCGTGGCGGAACCGGCCGGCAGGGGCTCCCGGGCCCTTCCGGAGTCCATGGAGCCGGGGCATCCGGCGCCGCTTCCGGGCATCCTTCGAGTTTGCTTTCCCGCGCGCCGGGGCTCAGCGGTACCCGAAGCGCCGCAGGACCCCGGCGGGGACCTCGTGCAGGTCCAGCCAGGCGAGGAAGTCCACGGTGCCGAAGGCGCGGTCCAGGGCCGGGGCACCGGCGATGCGGGTGCCGATGCGCAGGTAGGCGTCGAAGAGGGCCGGAAGCCGCGGAAGAGGCGGGAGAGGGGCGGTGTCGAGCTCCTCGAAGGTGGCGACGTGGAACTCCGGCCGGGCGCGCAGGCGCAGAACGGGGTGCAGGCGGCCGTCCTCGCGCAGCAGGCGCCAGGCCCGCAGGCCGTCGTCCGGGTCCTGGCTCGTCAGGGAACAGAGGCCGAAGAGATGGCGGCTCCGGGTCAGGCGCAGGTAGCGGGCGATGCCGGCCCAGAGCAGGAGGAAGGCCGGCCCCCGGCGGTGGTCCTTGTGGACGCAGGCGCGGCTTGCCTCCACGGCCCGGTCGAGGAAGGGTTCCAGCGGTGCCAGGTCGTACTCCTCGGCGGTGTAGAAGCCGCAGCCGGCCTCGGCCATGGCCCGGGTCTGCAGGCGGTAGGTGCCCACGGCCGCGCCGGTGGCCGTCTCCTCGACCAGGAGATGGTGGACCTGGGTGTCGTAGGGGTCCTGGTCACAGCCCGTGGCCCAGGACTCCTGGAAGCCCTCGCCGAGCTCGCGGTTGAAGACCTCGAAGCGCAGGCGCTGGACCCGCTCCAGGTCGCGTTCCGTCCTCACGAGGCGCAGGCGGTAGCCGCCCCGGGTCAAGGGCGGCAGCGGCAGCGCGGGAGCGAGGAGCCGGGCGGGCATGGCGGGATCCGTCTCCCCGGATTGTCGCCCGGCCGGGGGAGGCCGCGGGAGGATTCCGGGAAGGCAAGGCTCCGCGGGGAGTTCGCGCCCCGGCCCGCCGTCGTGAGGCGATTGGCCCGCCTTCGGCTGCGCCTACCCCGCCTCCTTGAGCTCGTTCACGACCTCGGTCAGGAACTGCTTGCCGTCACCGAAGCCCATGAGGCAGTTGTCGCGCTCGAAGAGGGGGTTCTTGATGCCGGCGTAGCCGGGGCTCAGGGAGCGCTTGACCACCAGGACGGTACCGGCCTCGTGGACGTTGAGGATGGGCATCCCGGCGATGGGGGATTCCGGATCCTCGATGGCGGCGGGGTTGACGACGTCGTTGGCGCCGATCACCAGGGCGACGTCGGTGCTCGCGAAGTCGTTGTTGATGCGCTCCAGTTCCCAGAGCTTGTCGTAGTCCACGTCGGCCTCGGCCAGGAGGACGTTCATGTGCCCCGGCATCCGCCCGGCCACGGGGTGGATGGCGAAGCGCACCTGCGCCCCGTGCCTCTCCAGGAGATCCGCCAGCTCCTTGACCACATGCTGGGCCTGGGCCACGGCCATGCCGTAGCCCGGGACGATGATCACCGAGCCGGCGCTCTCCAGGATCATCGCCGCCTCCTCCGCGCTCGCCGAGCGCACGTTCTCGTACTCGCTCTGGTCGCCGCCACCGCCGGTGTCCCCGAAGCCGCCGATGAGGACATTGGCCAGGGAGCGGTTCATGGCCTTGCACATGAGCCGGGTCAGGATCAGGCCCGAGGCCCCGACCAGGGCGCCGCAGACGATCAGGAGCTGCTGCCCGAGGACGAAGCCGGCCATGCTGGCGGCGATCCCCGAGTAGGAGTTGAGGAGCGAGATCACCACCGGCATGTCGGCGCCGCCGATGGGGATGACGAGGAGGATGCCGAGGGCCGCGCTCAGGAGGGCGACGAAGATGAGGAGGGTCGCCGTCAGCCAGCCGCTGGTCTCGAAGGCCAGGAGCCACCCGAGGAGCAGGACGGCGACGCCCAGGGCGGCGTTCAGGAGGTGACGGACGGGCAGGAGGATGGGCTTGCCCGGGATGCGGCCGCTCAGCTTGCCCACCGCGACCAGGCTGCCGGTGAAGGTCACGGCCCCGACCAGAACGGTCAGGAAGACCGTGACCGCTCCCACGGGGAAGAAGTTGGGGTTCTCGGCCAGGGTCACCGGCTGCGTCGCGGCCTCGCCCTGGACCTCCACCGCCGAGAGCAGGTAGTCGTTCCAGAACTGGGCCAGGACCACGAACAGGCTGGCGAAGCCGCCCAGGCCGTTGAAGAGGGCCACCATCTCGGGCATGGCGGTCATCTCGACACGGCGTGCCAGCCAGGCGCCCACCGCCGCGCCCAGCACCAGGCCGGCGCCGAGCAGCGTCCAGGAGACCTTCTCCGCCCCGGCCAGGGCCACGACCACGGCCACGAGCATGCCCAGGGCGGCGAGCTGGTTGCCGCGGCGGGCGGTGCGCACCCGCGACAGATCCTTGAGCCCGAAGACGAAGAGGACGGTGGCGACGATGTACCCGAGATCCAGCACGGCCCTAGGCCCCCTTCTTCTTCTTGGTGTGGAACATGCCGAGCATCCGGTCCGTGACCAGGAAGCCGCCGACGACGTTGACGGTGGCGCTGGCCACGGCCAGGAAGCCGAAGAGGTTCGCCAGCAGGACCTGGTCCGTGCGCACACTGATCAGGGCGCCGACCAGGGTGATGCCGGAGATCGCGTTGGCCCCCGACATCAAGGGCGTGTGCAGGGTCGGCGGGACCTTCGTGATGAGCTCGAAGCCCAGGAAGATCGCCAGGACGAAGAGGAACAGGAGCGCGAAGGTCAGCGGGTCCATGGTCAGGCGGAGGGGCTCCGGCTCTTCAGGGCCTCGGCGGCGGGGGCGAAGCGCACTTCGCCCTGGTGGACGGCGAGGGCGCCGTCCAGGATCTCGTCCTCCAGGTCCAGGCCCAGCGCCTCCTCCTTCCAGAGAAGGCGCACCACCTCGAGAACGTTGCGGGCGTAGAGTTCGCTCGCGTGCACCGGCACCGTCGCCGGCAGGTTCTCGGGGCCGAGAATCCTGACGCCGTGGTGTTCGACGGTCCGGCCGCACTCGGTGAGAGCGCAGTTGCCGCCCTGGGCCGCCGCGAGATCCACGATCACCGCCCCCGGCTTCATGCTCTCGACCATGGCCTCGGGCACGAGGACCGGCGCGCGCTTGCCCGGCACCTGGGCGGTGGTGATGACGACGTCGGCCTCGGCCACGCGCCCGGCGACCGCCTCCTGCTGGCGGCGCTGGTACTCCTCGCTCGCCTCCTTGGCATAGCCGCCTTCGCTGGCCGGCGCCTCCGCCCCCTCGACCTCGATGAAGCGCCCGCCCAGGGACTCGACCTGTTCCTTGGTCTCGGGGCGGATGTCCGTCGCCTCGACCACCGCCCCCAGGCGCTTCGCCGTGGCGATGGCCTGGAGCCCCGCGACGCCGGCGCCGAAGACGACGACCCGCGCCGGTTTCACCGTCCCGGCCGCGGTCATGAGGAGGGGGAAGTAGCGCGGCAGCTCCACCGCCGCCAGGAGCACCGCCTTGTAGCCGGCGATGTTCGCCTGGCTGCTCAGGGCGTCCATCTTCTGGGCACGGCTGATGCGCGGGATCAGTTCCATGGCGAAGGCGCTGGCGCCGGCGTCGCGCAGGGCCTCGACGATGTCCAGCTCTTCCGTGGGCCGCAGGAAGGAGACCAGGACCGCGCCCCGCTTCAGGCGCCGGCAGGTCTCGGCCGGCGGCGCCTCGACCGCCAGGACCAGGTCCGCCTCCTCCCAGTCCGGCGCGACCGCCACGGAGGCCCCGGCGGCGCGGTAGTCCTCGTCGCCGAGCCAGGCGCCCTGGCCGGCGCCCGCCTCCACCTGCACCTCCAGGCCGAGCTTGCACAGGCGCTCGACCGTCTCCGGGGTGGCCGCCACCCGCGTTTCGCCGGGGCGCCTTTCTCGAGGAACCAGGATCCGTGTCATCGATCGGTGTCCCCGGGCACGGGGAGGGAGGAGTGTAGCCCGGCCCCCGCCCGGCCCGCTCTCCCGGAAAAGGGGACGTATCCTGTTGCCTCCCGCCGTCTAGGATGCAAGGGCATTCCTGCCGCCCGCCTTCCGCCGCCATGCCCGCCTGCGCCCTGCTCCTCCTTCTCGCCGCTCCCCAGGCTCCGGCCCGGGAAGGGCTTCCGCCGGTGCCGCCGCGCCTGGCGCCCCAGGCCCTGCCCCTGCCCCCAGGCGGGCGCCTCGAGCGCTTCCCGGCGCTTCGGGGCTTCCTCTGGCGCGCCCCCGCGCCGCGGCCCGAGGCCCGGCGCCCCTTCCTGCGCTCCCACGACCCTGCCGGTCTCCTCGTCTGAGGGGCGGGCGGCGGGGGCGGCTTCCGCCGGCCGCTGCCGGCCAGGAAGGCGTCGCCTGCGCCGAAGCGGGAAGACGCCTCCGGCCCCGGGCAGGAGGGGGCCGGAGGCGTCCGGTGACGCGACCGGATCCGGCGCGCTCAGCGAGCGTTGTCCAGAGCGGTGAAGGAGCCGACCAGGCCCGGGTCCTGGACGTGCATGCCCTTTTCCTCGATGCCGTCAGGGTGCCAGAGGTTGGGCACGTAGAGGGTGGAGCCGCCCGGCGCCAGCAGGGCGGGCACGCCGGCCATCCAGAAGTCCCGCGCCAGGTCGCTGAGGATGGCGCTCCGGGAAGTACCGGCGGAGTACACGGCCTCGGCGACGACGCCCTCGACCTCGAAGGTCACCTTGCCGCCGAGCGGCGTCCCCTGGAGGGCCAGGACCAGGCCGTACTCCTGGTAGGTGTCGAGCGGGTCCGGGAGCTGGCCCCAGTCCTTGCGCTCCGCCACCTTCTCGTTCTCGTTGGTGCCGTCCTGGACGTCCAGGCGCACGCGGCCGATGTCCTTGGTGATGCCCTCGACGACCGTGGTCCCGAGGGCGGAAGCGGCCTTGAGGTGCCCCGAGGTCCGGCGCTGGATCTCGTCGGCGATCTTGCTGGCCTTGTCGTCGGCGCGGTCGTTCTCACCGACGGCGATGGTGACCGTGAACTTCTCGGCGATCCGGCGGTTCTGGTCGAAGGCGGTGACCTCGACGCTGACATAGCCGGCCTTGCCCGGATCCCCGCAGGTCAGCGTGGCCGAGCCCTGCGGAAGCGCGGCAAGGAGGAGCAGAAGGAAGGCGTTCATCGCATCTGGAGCTGGAATGGCGGTACCGGGGCGCGGGACGCCCGGCAGGAGGGTAGTGCCAGCTTAGGACACTCGACATGGAAGGCAAAGAACCCGATACCCATGCCCGCACCTGGGCACCGGCCGAGGCCGGAGGGGCTGGAGCCGGAGGGCTCCACTTCCTCCCTCGGAGGGGCGGGGCCGCCTCCTTGAGGAAAACGCCGCTCCATGCCGGGGCGTTACAGCGGGCCGAAGCAACGCAACCGCAAGGCCTTGCTACGACAGTCACGGCAGGGATGCCGCAATCTCCGGCGCCTCTGCCGGGCCCTCCTCAGACCAGGTCGGCGGGGCGCTTGAAGGGGTGGACGGTGGTCCGGAGGAGGAAGTCGAGGACTGCCTCGCGGGCCGCCTGGGAGAGGGGGCCGCCGCCCTGGCGCGGGGCCGTGCGCAGCCAGGGCGCCGCGCCGCTGCTTCCTGCGGGGGCGGCGGGCTCCCCGAAACGCTCCTCGAGGGAACGCCCTTCTTTCTCGAGCTCCAGCCAGTACCAGGCCCGGGCGCAGGCCCGCTCCTGCTCCGCGGTGAAGTCCACGCGGTCGGCGCAGGCCCGCTCCCAGGCTTCGCGCCAGGGGTCCTCCCAGTCCTGCATTCCCGCGCCCCGGTCCAGGTAGTGCCGGATGGCGAGGCGCATGCCCCGCTCGTCCAGGAGGGGGTGCTCCCCGGTGATCTGTTCCGGCCAGCCGTGTACGGCCGGG
>JALUUN010000622.1 GCA_027021325.1 Planctomycetota bacterium | reverse complement strand
CAAGGGGGTGACGGTGTACCGCGACGGCTGCCGGGACATGCAGCCCATGGCGCTGGAGGAGAAGAAGGCGCGCAAGCCGGCCGAGCCGGCGCCGGCCGCCGAGCGGCGCATCCTGCCGAAGAAGCTGCCCGAGCTCCTGCCCTGCGTGCGGGTCCGGCAGATGACCCCCTTCGGGAACATGCACGTCAAGATCTCGGTGGACCCCAAGGAGGATCAGGAGCTCGAGGTCTTCGCCCAGCTCGGCAAGGGCGGCGACGTCGCCAACTCCGACCTCGAGGCGATCTGCCGCATGATCTCCCTCTTCCTGCGCTGCGGCGGCGAGCTCGGTCTCGCCCTCAAGCAGCTCGAGGGGATCGGCTCCTCCCTGACCGTGCCCTCGAAGGAGGGCCGGATCATGAGCCTGGCCGACGGCCTCGCCAAGGCCCTGCACAAGTACGTGGCCGCCAAGGCGCGCTTCGGGCTCAAGGAGATCCTCCTCGGACAGGTGGACGAGTCGGCCATGGCGGCCGTCTGCAGCGGCGGCAACGGCAGCAACGGCGCCGCCGCCACCGGCAAGCTCGGCACCGGCATGGGCGGCGCCTTCAAGGTGAAGTGCCCGGCCTGCGGCGGCCACCTCGCCTTCGAGGAGGGCTGCTGCAAGTGCTACGACTGCGGCTTCAGCCAGTGCTGAGCCGCACCCCGCGCCCTTCCGGGGGAGCGGAAGCCTCCGAAACGACCGAGAAGGAAGCGCCGGGAGCCTCGCCGGGCTCCCGGCCTTTCCCGCCGCAGGCGGGGGAGGATTCGCTGCGCTCCGGGTCCGGCGGCCGGGGCCTCAGTTGAAGCAGGCGCCGTTGCTGGCGAGCATGGACATGGCGCCGCCGGCGGGGTGGCCGCAGACCACCTGGAAGTAGTAGCCCGTCAGGGAGGAGGGCGGGGCGTTCACCGTCATGCTGTTGCCCGTGACGGCGATGGGGGTGGGCGCGATCAGAGCGTTCGGGTCCACCAGGAGGCTCCAGCCGGCGCCGCCGAGGTTGCGCTGCGTCGGGTTGGTGCTGGCGATCAACCAGCAGGGAACACCGCCTCCCTTGCTCCCGTTCCAGCTGAAGGTCGTCTGGGTTCCGCCGGCGCTGGAAGTGGCGCTGAGCTGCAGGGTGTTGGCGCTTCCGTCCGTCGGCCGGTAGGTCAGGATGCCGGGGCTCGGCCCCCAGAACCTCATGTAGAAACTTGCGGGCTTGTTCTTGGCGACGGTGTACTGGGCGAGCCCGTTCGGCGAAGGCCCGAGGAAGGTGTTGGCGACGCGATAGCCGCCGTCGGCGAGCATCGGGCCGGTCTGGTCCTGGGCGGCGGTGATGCTCCAGTTCAGGAGGCGTCCGGCTCCGGCCGCCTCCTCGGTGCGGAACATGCTGCTGACGTCGGTGCTGCACTCGGCGCCCTGGAGGTCCACCTGCACGACCCAGCAGCGGAGCTCTCCGTTCGGACCGCCCAGGGGCAGGCCGCTCAGGGTGTAGCTGCAGCTCGTGGCCCCGGGCACCGGTCCGCCGGTCACCGTTCCCTCGTCGTAGAGGTTGATGAGGAAGCTGCCCGCGTCCCCGGTCGGGTCCGGCTCCGTGGAGCACCAGGCGAACTCGAAGGCGTGGACCTGATCGATGGCCATGGCGCCGGCGGCTCCCGTGGAGCGGTCGGCCAGGGCGCCCTCGTCGATCCAGGTGAGGCCGGCACCCTGGACCGCGTAGTAGCCGTCCAGGCGGCTGTTGTTGAAGACCAGGGCCGGCCAGGTCTGGGGACCGGGCACGGTGGAGTCCAGGCGGCCTTCGGCGACCCGGTAGACCCCGGCGAAGACCGGGGTCCGGCCCGGATCGGGGTGGACCTGGTTCTGGGCCGTCAGGCTCGCCGCCAGGAGCAGGCCGGCGGCGGAGGTCGGGAGGGGACGGAGCATGGCGGGTCGGGGAGAGCGGCGGGGCAGGGGGTACCCCTGAGCCTCCAGCCTAGTGCAGAAGGCCGGTTCCGGGGACGGGGATCCGGCGGGAGTCCGGCCCCGGGGAGGGTGGGAGCCGCACCCGGGGCCCGGCCCCCCTTCCTGGAAGGCCCCGCGGCGGCGGAGGTTCCGCGTCTTCCCTCTAGTTTCCGCCGCCGCCGCCGCCGTCTTCCGGCTGGAGGACCAGGAGGAAGGCGTCGCTGGCGCCGTGGGAGTCCAGGTCCACGCCGCCCAGGCTGGTGCTGCCCGAGAACTGGCCGCAGGCCGCCACCCGCAGGTCCGGAAGCCCGGCCACTCCCGTGGTCCCGAGGCGCGGATCGCCCGCCCCGGGAGCCCGCACCAGCCAGCGCAGGGCGCCGTCGGGATCCAGGCCGAGGAGGAAGCTGTCGTTCACGCCGTCGGCCAGGAGGGTGGTTCCGTCCACGGTGATGGACTCCTCGAACATGCCGGTGACCAGCAGGCCGCCGTCGGGAAGCTCTCCGACGCCGCGGGTGCTGTCCCAGCCGATGCCCCCGCCGCCCGCGACCCACAGCAGATCGCCGTTTGCCTCCCAGCGCCCCCAGAAAGCGTCGTCGGCGTGGACCACGCTCAGCACGGTCTCGTTGGCTTCGCCGGGCCCGAAGACGGCGTCGGTCTGGTAGAGCCCGCCCACGAGGAGCGTCCCGTCGGCGAGGGCGTGGAGGCCCAGGCCTTCGTCGCCGGAGTCGCCGCCGGCGGTGCGCGCCCAGAGGAAGGCGCCGTCGGCCTCCCAGGCGGCCAGGAAGACGTCCAGGGTGCCCGCGACGGACTCGAGCACCGTCTCCTGGGGCGTCCCCGCTCCGAACAGGGCGGTCTCCAGGTAACCGCCGGTCATGACGACGGTGCCGTCCCCGAGGGCCGCGAGATCGTTGGCGAAGGTGCTGCCCGGGGCGCCGCCGGCGTGGTCCAGCCAGCGGAGATTCCCCATGCCGTCGAAGACCGCCACGAAGGCGTCGCGGACGTTCGCCCCCGCCTGCACGGTCTGGTCCTCGATGGTCAGGGTCTTCTGGAACCATCCGCCCAGGGCCACGGAGCCGTCGGGCAGGGCAGCGACGCAGGTGCCGAGGTCGGCGTTGGGGCCGGTGGCGGCCCGCGCCCAGTCCAGGGTGCCGTCGTCGAAGAAGCGGGCGACGAAGGCCTCCTCGCGGTGGGGGCCGCTGAGGACCGTCTCGCCGGCCTCACCGCCGCCGAACACCGCCTCGCCGGTGAAGCTGCCGCTCACGAGGATGCCGCCCTCGGCGTCCACGGCCACGTCCAGGCCCTGGTCCTCCAGGAAGCCGCCCGCCTGGACCGCCCACAGGACCTCGCAATCCGGGCTGATCCGGGCCACCCAGACGTCGGACTTGCCCAGGCTCTTGAGGGTGAAGGATCCGAATTCGGCCGTCTTCTCGAAGGAGCCGGCCACCGCCAGGCTGCCGTCGGGGAGGACGGCCACGGCGGCAGCGGTGTCGGCGTGGAAGCCGCCCAGGGCGATCCCGCAGTCGGGATTCGGCTCCAGGACCGTGACCCGGCCGGGCGCCAGGTCCTCCACCGGGGCGCAGGGGCTGCCGTTGTCGATGCGGACGGCGATGCTCCAGGTGCCCGGTTCCAGGCCGGCGCTCCCGACCTCGACGCTGACTTCCTCGCCGCCGCCGCTGGCGTAGGGCCCGCCGAGGAAGAGGCGGTCGTCGCTGGTGCTCGCGTCGCCGTCGGCGTCCGCCCAGACCTCGACCAGGCCGCTGCCATCGTCCTCGGCGATCCAGGAGACCAGGAAGGCCTCGCCGGCCTCGATCTCGAGGTCCGCGGCCGGGGCCGTGGCCGTGATGCCCGGCGGCGGGATCTCGCTCCAGAGGCACAGACGTGCGGGGGCGAAGTCCAGGGTCTCGACGCCGGGCCGGCTCTCGAGGACGCCGAGGACGAACCAGCTCCCCTCGGGCAGCCCGGTGGTGTCGGCGGTGAGGACGAGCTCGCCGTCCTCCTCAGGGGAGGGACCGGCCAGGGGGATCCGGTCGTCTGAAGTCTCTGCGTTCCCGTCCCCGTCGAGGAACAGGCTGACACTGCCCTCGTCATCGGGATCCTCCGCCACCACACGCAGCTCCAGGGGGTCGCCGATGCGCCAGGTCAGGTCCTCCGCCGGGTCCAGGACCTCGAGGAGTCCGGGCTCGTCGGCCACCAGGGTTACCCGCCCCGGCGCGAAGTCCAGGCTGTCGGGATGCTCGCCGTCGCTGGCGATGCCCAGGATGGACCAGGTGCCCTCGGGGACGCCGAGCGCGGCCAGGTCCAGGTCGAGGCTGGCGGGCACGCCGTCCTCCTCGGGCAGGGGGCCGGCCAGGAAGACCTGATCCTCTTCCGTGGCCGGGCTGCCGTCGGCGTCGGCCAGGAGCGTCACCTCGGCAACGCTGTCCGGGTCCTCGGCGATCCAGCCGACGCGCACCGTCTCGCCCGGCCGGACGGTCGTGTCCTCGGCGGGCTCGGTGAGGACGATGGACGGGGGGCAGCCGCTGCCGCTCAGGGTGAGCCGGCCCTCGGCGGCGGCCCAGACCGGAGCGTAGAGGGCGTCCTCGATGCGGCCCAGGATGAACCAGGTGCCCTCCGCCACGCCGGCGGTGCTCACGGTGACACTCACGGCGGCGCCGTCGGCCTCGGGCAGCGGGCCGGCGGCCTCGACCTGGTCCCCCGAGGTGGCGGGATCGCCGTCGAGGTCGAGGACGATCCAGAAGGAAGCCACGTCGTCGGGATCGTCGGCGACCACGGTGACTGTGAAGTCCTGGCCGGTCTGGCGGCAGAAGTCCCCGGCCGGATCGGTCAGGACCAGCGTCGGCGCCACGTTGTCCACGAGATCCACCCGCGGGCCCTGGATCACCGTCGTGGAGGCACCGTCGGTGGCCGTGGCCACCAGCGTCCAGGTGGCCTCGTCCATTCCCGTGGTGTCCACGCTCACCGGGATCTCCGCGCCGTCGGCCTCGGCCAGGGGGCCGGCGAGGAGCGTCTGGTCCGCGGTCGTGCCCGGATCGCCGTCGGCGTCGAACCAGAGGAAGACCTCGGCCTCGCTGTCGGGGTCGTCGGCGGTGAGGAGGATCTCCAGGGGATTGCCGAGGCGGACCTGGACGTCGTCCGCAGGCTCCAGGATGTCCACGGAGGGCGGCGTGTTCGGAGGCGGCGAGGCCGGGGCGCTGCCGCTTCCCCCGCCGTCCCGGTCCGGGTGGGCACAGGCCGTGCCCAGACCGACGAGGAGGAGGGGCAGGAGAAGACGGGCCCTGGGCCCTGCGTGGGGGATGGGGAGGGCGTGCATGCGTGGCGCGGCTCGGAAGGCCGCTACGTGGGGATGACAGGCGAAGGGGACGGCAGAAGCCGGGCGTGCGGGCCGGCTGCCCTAAGGATGGACCGCTCCGCCGGGCGGAGGTTCCACGGGATTCCGCGGGGAGGGCGGGAGTGGTGGGGAGCCTCAGGATATTGCATTCCCGGAAGTTCCAGACCTGGCGGTCCTCCGGCGCAGAAAAGAGCGCGGCCGGCCTTCCCCGGAGGAGGCCGGCCGTGCGGGACCGGGTGGGCAGGACCGGAGTCGAACCGGTGACTCACGGATTTTCAATCCGTTGCTCTACCAACTGAGCTACCCGCCCGATGGCGCGAGAGCATACCCGTTCCCCGGAAGAGCGGCCAGAGCCCGTCCTCAGGCCGGCTCCTGCTCCAGACTCTCCGGCCCCGGCCCCTCGATGGGAAGATAGCGGCCGGGGATCCGCCAGCGCTCCGGCGCCCGGGCGGCGGCGGCCCGGGCCGCCTCGACGTCGCGCCGGATCTGCGCCGCCAGGGCTTCCGGGTCCGGAAAGCGCTCCTCGCCCCGCAGGCGCTCCAGGAAAAAGACCTCCAGGTCCCTTTCGTAGAGGTCGCCGCCGCCTTCCAGGAGGTGGACCTCGACCCCGGGCTCTCCCTCGTTGAAGGTCGGCCGCACGCCGACGTTCACCGCCGCGGGCAGGAGCCCCTCGCGGCCGCGGATCCGGGCCAGGGCGGCGTAGACCCCCGGCGGAGGTTTCAGCTCGTGGTGCAGGTCCAGGTTGGCGGTGGGGAAACCGAGTTCCCGGCCGCGGCCGTCGCCCCGGACCACGGTTCCCAGGAGGCTCACCGGACGCCCGAGCATGGCGGCGGCCCGTTCCAGTTCGCCGAGGGAGACGGCCTCGCGCACCGCCGTGCTCGAAAGCGCCCGCCCCTGGAGCCGGAGGGGACCCACGGCCTCGAGGTCCAGGCCCAGGCTCCGGGCGAGAGGCCGGAGGCTCTTCACGGTCCCTTCCCGGCCGCGCCCGAACTTGCTGTCGAAACCGAGGACCAGACCGCGGGCGCCGAGGCCCTCCACGAGGATCCGGCGGACGAAGCCCTCCGCCGGCAGATCCCGGATCTCCGGCCCGAAGTCCAGGACCAGGGCGGTCTCCAGACCGATCCTCCGGAAGAGGAGGAGACGGTGCTCCAGGCTCGTGACCGTGGGCGGGGCGTGGCCGGTGAGGAGTTCCTTGGGGTGGGCAGCGAAGGTGACGACCGCCGGTCCCAGCCCGCGCTCCGCCGCCCGCTCCACGACCCGCCGCAGGACGGCGAAATGGCCCAGGTGGACGCCGTCGAAGACTCCCACCGTGACGACGCTTCCTCGCGCCGCCACCGGCGCCGGCAGGCTCTCCAGACCGCGGAGGACCTCCAAGCCGCCGCCCTCAGGATCCGGTCCGGGCCTCCTTCCAGGCCGCTTCGAGCTCCTCCAGTCTCGGCTTCACCGCCAGGCGGTCGGCCGGGCTCATGCGGTCGATGAAGAGGATGCCGTCCAGATGGTCGTACTCGTGGAGGAAGACCCGGGCCTCCCAGCCGCTCAGCTCCAGCGCCAGGGGCTCGCCGCTCAGGTCCAGGGCCTCGACGCGGACCCCGACCGGCCGCAGGACCTGGGCGTAGATCCCGGGGAAGCTGAGGCAGCCCTCCTCGCCGGACTCCTTTTCGCGGGCCTTCCAGGCGATCCGGGGGTTGCAGAGGACCCGTTCTTCAGCACTCTCCTCGGCCTTGCCGGTGGGGTTGTAGACGAGGAGCCGCCGGTTCACGCCGACCTGGGGGGCTGCCAGACCGACGCCTCCGGTCCGGTACATGGCCTGGAACATCTCCCGGGCCAGGGCCTCGAGCTCGGTGTCGAAGCGCTCCACCGGGGCGTTCCTGCGCCGCAGGCAGGGGTCGGGGTAGCGGACGATCTCCATGGTGCCGGGCGGGCGGGGCGATGCCGGGAACCCCCTAGAATACCCGGGGCCTCCCGCCCCCGTTTCGCATGGACCTCAAGAAGCACCTCGACCGGGCCGAAGACGCCCTTCAGCGCGGCCAGCCGGATTTCGCCCTGGAGCTCTGCGATCAGGTCCTGGACTTCGCGCCGGGGGAGGCCCGGGCCGCCGGCCTCTTCGCCCGCGCCTGCCTCGCTCTCGGCGGGAAGGGCCTGCTGGGCCGGCTCGGGGCCGGGGCCGGCGGTCTTGCCGCCCGGCTGAGCCGCCTGACCCGGAACGCCGAGGGGGAGGCCCGGGCCCGGCGCCGAGCCTTCCTGAAGGATCCCGGCAGCGCTGCCCAGGGCATCCTCTGGGCCGAGGCCCTGGAGCGCGCCGGCCACACCGAGGCGGCCCTCGGGGTCCTGGGCGCTCTTGCCGACCAGGACGGCGAGGCCGCGCGCCGCGCCGGTGCCCTGGCCGCCGAGCTCGGCCAGGTCGAGGAGGCCATCGAGTACTACGGCAAGGCCCTGGAGGCCAATCCCCGGGATACGGAGGCCATCCGTGCGCGCAAGAACCTGGCCGCCGAGCGGGCGCTCCGGACCAAGCGCTATGACGAGGCCGGGAGCGCCATGGACGTGGCCCTGGACCAGGAGGCCTTCCTGCGGGCCGCCCGGGGCCTGGAGGCGGCGCCGGAGGCGGGAGACGGGAACGGGGAGGAGGCCGGGGAGCCGGAGGAGGACCCTTCCTGAGCCCCTTGCCGGCCTGTGGAGGGCGGCTAGAATGCCGGGCTCCGAACCGGTGCCCAACCCCCGGGAACGCATCCCATGCCCAACACGAAATCGGCCCGCCGCGCGCTCAAGAAGAGCCTCGTCCGGCGACAGCACAATCGCGCCCGCAAGTCCATGATGCGGACCGCGGTCAAGAAGGTCCTGAAGGCCGTCGCCGAAGGCGATGCGGCCACCGCCGAGGCCCTCCTGCCCCAGGCCTACAAGATGATCGACAAGAACGCCAAGTGGAACCAGATCCACGCCAATACCGCGGCGCGGCGCAAGTCCCAGCTGGCGCGGGCGGTGGCCTCCCTGAAGGCTGGCTCCTGAGCGCTCCTTCCTGCCGGGCCACCCGCCCGGACTGCCGGACGGCTCCCTGCGGGGCCGTCCGGTTCCTTTTTTCTCTCCTGGCGGCGGAATCCACCGGCGGCTGCGGAGGATTCTCCTCCCCGCCCGCCGTTCCCCGGGCACAATCCCCTCCGGACCCTCCGAAGAGGCCACCCCATGCGAAACCGATCCCCTTCCCTTCTTGCTTTCCTGCTGCTGATGTCAGCGCCCGCGGCGCTGCCGGCCCAGGAGTCCCCGCGCTTCGCGACCTTCCGCCAGGGTGACTGGGGCCAGCCCTGCACGGCGGCCAACCGTCTCGCCTGCCTGCGCGACCTCACCTTCCACCAGGTCTTTCCCGAGGGCCTGGAGGTCGGACAGCGCGGCGAAGGCCGCTACCGCTACGTCTTCCGGCAGGTGGCGGACATCGAGCGCCTGCTGCCGAGCAATGGCGAGCCCTCGACCCTGCCCCGGGGCGGTCAAGAGGGCTTCCGCGCCAGTGGCCGCTTCGGCGGCCAGCTCGTGGCCGCACGCCTGAATGTGGCCTTCAACGACGCCGGCCTCATGTCCCAGTTCGTCCGCGCCCGCTCGGGGGCGAAGCTGGCCGCCCACTACTTTCGCCGCGACGTCGCGCCGGCCCTGGTGGGCCGCAGCGTGCGTCAGGTCCTGAACTACTGCGACCGCGTGATCTCGGGCGAGTTCGGCGTCGTCGGGCCCGAGCGCGCCGGCGAGCGCCTCTTCGACGTAGACGGAGACGGCGCTCCCGATGTCAGCCTCGACGACCTGGTGAAGGCCCTGCAGGCCGTGAACACAAGCTTCCTGCCCGGACGCCGACCCGGCCGGGCCTTGAGCCCGAAGGCGCCGCCCGTCGAGGAGCCCCTCCCCGAGGAGGAGACCGGAGATGTGGAGACCGCTGAGGAAGTCGCGCCCGCCGCTGAGGATGCCGAGGCACCCGCCGCCGGCGATCCCATCGAGGAGATCCTCGAGGAAGGCCAGCCTTCCGAGGAGGAGCTGGAGGAGCTCGAGGAGATGGACGAGGAGGAACTCGACCGGGAACTCGAGGAGATCGAGGAGCAGATCGAGGAAGGCATGGAACAGGAGAGCCTTCCGGAGGTTCCTGAGCCGGAGGCTGAAGAGGAGGCCGGGGAGTTGCCGATCCCCTCCCCCGAGAGCCTGCCTCCCGTGGTCGAGGATGCCGGCGCTCCGGAAGGCGGCGAGGCGCTTCCGGGCGACCGGGCCGGTCGTCCGCGCTTTCCGGGTCGCGACCGCCGGCCTGCCGCCGGCAAGGACCGGATCCCCGGCGGCGAGGCGCGCTTCGTGAGCTTCAGCATGCGCGACTGGGGCCGGGACCGGAGCGACGAGGCCGGCGGCGGCATCCGCGACCGCTTCTTCCGGGAGACCTTCCCCGAGGGCCTGATCCTCGGAGACCGGCACGGCATCGACCGGGACGGGGAGTTTGCCATCGTCCTCCAGACGCCCGCGGACCTGGCCGCCTTCCTGCCGGCCGAAGCGCCGGCCAGGACCCTGACGGCGGACGCCCTGAATCCGAGGGAAGGGAACGTCCTCGCCGGCCAGCTGGCTGCGGCCAAGCTCAATCTCATGTACAACCGTGTCCGGCACCAGCGCTTCGGCGTGAACCCGAACGCCTTCGGAGAACTCCGTTTCGTGGACTGCGTGGACGAGGACCTGATCGGCCGCTCCGTAGCCGAGGTCGTCCGCGCCGCCGACGCCGCCTTGTCGGGACGTCTCGGCGCCGTGGCCGGTGCGCCGGAGAACGGCCGCGACTTCCTGGACGCCGACCGGGACGGAACCCCCGATCTCAGCCTGAACGACCTGGTCGAGGCCCTCGGCGTCATCAACAGCAACTTCCGCCAGGGTGACGCCGGCTGCCTGCGGGCTGACCGCCCCGGCGCCGGGGAGAGCGGCCGCGGGCGCGGCCGCGAGGGCCATCCCCTGGGCGGCCCGCCAGGGCAGGAAGGGCGCAGCGACCACCCGCGCGGCGGGCCTCCCGGCCAGCGCCGCGGAGGTGGCGGCCGCTGAGGCGTCCGCCTCCCTCCGATTGGACAGCGCGGCGGCCGCCCCGGCTTCGTCCGGGGCGGCCGCCGCGGCCTCTTCCGGGCGCCGGGCTCAGCGGGCGCCGAGGAGCCGGTTGTAGCGGTAGTAGACCTCCAGGATGATGGCGCAGATCGCAGTGCTGTACACGCGGCCGCCGTCCTCACCCCACGGGCCGACCGGATCCCAGGAGCCCTTGAAGTTGCCGTCCTGGCGCTGGCTCGGAAGCAGCGCCGCCTCGATGGCCTTCTTCCACTTGCTCCAGTGCGGATCCCCCCACTGGTAGAGGGCGAAGGTGCCGTAGTACCAGTAGTACATGTCGCAGGCGCCGCCCTCGGCATCCCACTCCGGCAGGGTCTTCACGCACAGGTCGGCCTGCTTCTTCAGCTCCTCGTACTGGGGATGGTCCTTCCAGGAGCGGATCTTCGAGGTGTCGGTCATGAAGATCCGGCTCAGGAGGGCCACGGCGGTCAGGGCCTCGGACTTCTCCGGCGGGTAGCGGTCGGCGTAGCCCAGGCGCCGCGAGGGCCGCGATCCCGGCCCACCGCCGTCGCCGAAGGCGTAACCGGTCCGCCCGGTGGCCGGGTCGGTCATCTGGGCGAACCACTGCTCGGCGCCCTCGTAGTTGTCCTTGGACACCGGGATCCCGCCGTCCTCGGCGGTCTTCAGGGCGAAGACCATCCAGCCGGTGATCGAGGAGTCCGAAGATCCGTCCGGCTCCAGCTTGTAGCGCCAGGCGCCGTAGGGATTGCGGGCGCGGACGATGACCTCCACCGCCTTCTGCATGTTCCGGCGCAGGAGCAGCGAGTTGGCAAAGTAGAAGGCCTCGCCCATGGCCATGGTGGCGATGGAGTGGTTGTAGAGCGTCGGGTTGCCGACCTCGTCACCGAACAGGCCGTTGTCGAGCTGGACATCCCGCAGCCAGTTGATGCCCTTGCGGACATGCTCCTGGTAGGGGCCGCTGCTCATGGTGTTGCCGTTGCCGAGGAAGGCGAGCAGGGCCAGACCCGTGACGCCGACATCGTTGACGGCGTTGCCCTCGCCGTCGCACTGGGGCTGGTCCGGGAGCGGGTCGTAGAGCCAGAAGTCGTCGCAGTCCCAGAAGCCCTCGTCCGGGGTCTGGTGGTCGGCGAGCCACTTGAGGGCGTCCTGGACGGCCTTCTCGGTGGGTGAGCCCTTCCCGCGCCGGCCGCCGCCCCGGCCCCCGCGCCGCCCGTACTTGCCGCCCGCGCCACCGCCCAGACCCACGTCGTTGTTCCAGGCCTCGCTGTCGAAGGGAGCATCGCTCATGAAGTCGGGATCCCCGGTCTCCTCCAGGGTCTCCTCTTCGACGGCCTCCTCGAGCTCCGCCTCCTGAAGGACCGGCTCCTCGATGGGCTCTTCGATGATCTCCTCCTCGGGCTCCGGTTCCTCCTCCTCGATCTCCTCGATCGGCGCCTCGGCCTGCATCTCGATGACCGGGGCCTCGGTTACCTCCTTGGCGGTGAGGAAGATGTAGCCCGAGATCAGGGCTCCGAGGATGGCGTGGACCACCAGGGAAGCCAGAAGATAGGGCGCCTTCTGGATCCACTCGGCCAGGATCTCGTTGAAGGTCGGCTGGTCCTCCCACGGGCGGTGGGTCTCGAAGACGGGCAGTTCGGGGTTCTCGGACATGACGGAAGGGATCGCGGAGGGGCGGGTCGAGGCCCCGGGACCAGCGGGTGCGGGGTTCCAGGAGGCCCAACGCGCTCCGGCGGCTCCAGGTTCAAGCGGGCGGAGGATTCTATCCGGCCGCCGGCGCCGGGCCGGTCTCCGGCTCGGGGTCCGGCGGGTAGGCCCGGTCGAGGACCTCCAGGGCCCGGGGGCCCCATATATAAACCCTCCTGCGCAACTGGTTTATGGTCTTCCTGATGATCTCGTTGCGCTGCTCGGCGGCGAGCCGGGCGGCGATCTGGAGCTGCAGGGTGTCGTCCAGGGGCTCGAGGCCCTCCTCGGTGACCTCCTCGGCCAGGACCAGGGCCCAGCGGCCGTTCCCGAGCTCCAGGGGCTCGGAGAGCTCTCCTGTCCGGGCCTCCCGCAGGAAGTCGCGGATGGCCGGGGCCAGGGGATCCTTGTCCGGCTGGATCCGCCCCGCGCGGCCGCGTGTGGCCCGGCGGAAGAGGTTGCCGATCCCGGGATCGCCGCAGGCCTCGGTGAAGTCCAGTTCGCCGGCCAGGACCCGCCCTCGGATCTCCTCCAGGCGCTCCCGGGCGGGCGCGCCGGGGGTGTCGGCCAGCTGCAGGATCCGGGCCTCGACCAGATGCTCGCGCCGGAACTCGTCGAGGTGCTCCTCGTAGTAGCGCGCGATCTCCGAGGGCCGGACGAAGATCTGGGCCTGGAAACTGTTGCGGCCGCTGGCGGGGACATAGCCCAGGGCCACCCACTGGAAGTAGAGACTGGCGAAGACCCTCCGCAGCTGGGCCTGCTGCTGGTCCATGGTCATGTCCAGCTCGTCGCGGAGGAAGCGCGCATAGGCGGAGACCGACCCGAACTCCTGGACCCGCTTCTCCATCTCGTCCTCCACCACCCGGTCCAGGAAGGACTCGTCGATGTCGCTCATGCGGAAGCCCTCGCGGAAGAGCATGTCCGTGAGAAGGTCGGCGAGGGCGAGCTCCATGGCCTCGTCCACGCCCAGCTGGCGGTTGGGATTCCGCTGCAGGTTCATGGCGTGGCGCAGGACCTGGTTCCGGGTCAGGACCTGGTCGTTGACGATCGCCCAGAGCTCGTCCACCACCTCCCGGCCGGGGGGCGGCGGGGCGGCCGCGGGATCCTGGGGGAGGGGGGCCGCAGCCAGGGAAAGGAGGACGGGGAGCAGGAGGGGCATGCTTCAGGGCCGGCGCCGCCGGCTGTGGGATTCTCCCCGCCTCCGTGGCGGGCGGCAAGCCGCCGCCGTCGCGTACAGATACTCCAGGACGGCGTCGCCGTCCTCCAGCCCCTCCGGGAGGACCCAGTGGGCCTGGCGCGGGGTGATGACCCGCAGGTCCACCTCGACCCGGCGCAGGCTGCGCTCGAAGCGCCGGGCGTCGCGGAGCGTGCACAGGAGGCGGTCGTCTACCCACTGGATCCGGTCCAGGCCGAGGGCACCGAGGCGGTGCTTCAGGAAGAACAGACGCGCCAGGCGCTCGACCGGAGGCGGCGGCGGGCCGAAGCGGTCCTTCAGACCGGCGAGCAGGTCCTCGACGTCCTTCGGGCCGCGGATGGCGTCGCATTCCCGCAGGAGGGCGAGGCGTGACTCCTCGTCGGGCACCCAGGCGGGAGGGACCGCGGCGGCCACACCGAGGGCCACGTCCGCCACCTCGGGGACCTCCATGCCGGGCGGCGGCATGCTGCGCTTCAAGCGCGCCACCGCCTGGGCCAGGAGCCGTCTCCAGGTCTCGTATCCGACGGCGGCGATGTGTCCCGACTGCTCGGGCCCGAGCAGGTTGCCGGCGCCGCGGATCTCCAGGTCGCGCAGGGCCACCTGGAAGCCCGCGCCCAGGTAGCGCAGTTCTTCGATGGCCTTGAGGCGCCGGCGTGCGTCGCGCTGCAGCGAGGCGCCGCGGGGAATGAGGAGGTAGCAGTAACCGCGGCGGTCGGCGCGTCCGACCCGGCCCCGGAGCTGATGCAGGTCGGCGAGCCCGTAACGGTGGGCGTCGTCGAGGAAGATCGTGTTGGCGTTGGGGATGTCGAGACCGCTCTCGACGATGGTCGTGCTGCAGAAGACGTCCACCTCGCCGCGGACGAAGGCGAGCATGGCCTTCTCCAGTTCCCGTGGCTCCATCTGACCGTGTCCGGTGGCGATGCGCGCCTCCGGCACCAGACGCTGCAGGCGCGAGGCGACCCGGTCCAGATCGACGATGCGGTTGTGGACGAAGAAGACCTGGCCGCCGCGGCCCATCTCGTCGCGGATCGCACGGGCGATCAGTTCATCCTCGTCCTGGTAGTGGATCTCGGTGTGGACCTCCAGGCGCCCGCGCGGCGGCGTGCTGAGGCTGCTGATGTCCCGGATCCCGGCCATCGCCATGTGCAGGGTCCGGGGGATCGGCGTGGCGCTGAGGGTCAGGACGTCCACCTCCAGGCGCTTCTTCTTCAACTGCTCCTTGGCGCGCACGCCGAAGCGCTGTTCCTCGTCGATGACCACGAGCCCGAGGCGCCGGAAGCGCACGTCCCGCGAGAGCAGGCGGTGGGTGCCGACGACCAGGTCCACGCTGCCGTCCTCGAGGCCCTGGAGGACCTCGCGGCGACGGCGCGGCGGCACGATCCGGGAGAGCTGTTCCACCCGGACCGGCCAGGCGGCGAAGCGCTCGCGCAAGGTGCGTGCATGTTGCTCCGCCAGGACCGTGGTCGGAACCAGGAAGGCGGCCTGCCATCCGGCCAGGATCACCCGGAAGGCGGCCCGCGCCGCCAGTTCGGTCTTGCCGTAGCCGACGTCGCCGCAGAGCAGGCGGTCCATGGCCCGCGCCTCGCCCAGGTCGGCATGGATCTCGCGCGTCGCCTGTGCCTGGTCCGGAGTGTCCTCGTAGGGAAAGGCGGCCTCGAAGGCACGCTGCTCCCGGGCGTCCAGGGGAAAGGCGGTCCCGGGCAGGGCCTGGCGCCGGGCCTGGATCTCCAGCATCTCGGCGGCCAGGTCCTCGACCGCTGCCTCCACCTTCTTGCGCCGCCGCAGGAAGGCGCCGCTGCCGAGGCGGTCGAGCTCCGGAGTGCCGCCGCCGCTTCCGATATAGCGCTCGACCAGGTCCACGCGCGAGGCCGGAAGGCGCATCAGGGCGCCCTCGGCGAACTCCAGGAGGATCCGGTCCTCGCCGTCCTCGCCGGGTTCCAGCCCGCGATAGAGGCACAGGCCCTGGACGGCATGCACGACCAGGTCGCCGGGCTTGAGTTCGCTGAGGCTCTGCAGGCCTTCGCCTTCGTGGCTCCGGCGCTTGCGCGAGCGCGGACGGTGCGCCCCGTGGCCCGGAACCAGCTCGCGGTGGTGCAGGACCGTGAGCCGGGCCTCGGGCACCCGGAAACCCTGGTTCAGACCGCCCACCCGGAGGTCCAGGAGAGCGGGGTCCAGGTCCTGGTCGCGCAGGATCTCGGCCAGGCGCTCGGCTTCGGTCTCCGTGGCGCAGAACACGACGGCGCGCTCGCCGGCAGCGGCCCGCTCCGCCAGGAGAGCTGCGCCCTCGGCCACACCGCGGCAATACTCCTCGACGCTCAGGGTGGTGAAGGCGCCGTCGCTGCCCGGCATCGTCGCCAGCTCCAGGGCCGGACGCTTTTCCAGGAGTTCCAGGACCCGGCCCAGGGCCCGGGCGGCCCCCGCTCCCTGGAGGCGGATCCGGTTGGCGGCCTCGTCCAGGGCCTGGGGCTCGTCCAGGTAGATCCGGAGCCCTTCCGGGAGCTCCTCCAGGGGAAGGCGGTCCCCCGCGCCGGCGAACTCGGGCAGGTCCCGCGCCAGGGGAACGCTCACCTGTTCGAGGACATGACGCGTGCGCTGCGAGGCGATGTCGAAGACGCGGATGCTCTCGAGTTCGTCGTCGAGGAATTCCAGGCGCAGGGGCTCGCCCACTGCTGGCGCGAAGAAATCCAGGATGTCACCGCGGCGGGCGACCTCGCCGGGGGAATGCAGGGCCGGCACGCGCTCGAAGCCGGCGCCGACCAGGCGTGCGAGGAGGTCCTCGAGATCCAGGCGCATCCCGGTCTCCAAGGCGAGGGGCGCCGCCTCGGGGCCGCCGCCCGCCGGCTGCAGGAGGGCAGCGAGAGGGGCGACGAGGAAACCGCTGAAGCCCGGGCGTCCGGCGAGTTCCAGGGCATGGTGGCGCTCCTGGAGGACCTCGGCCGGGGCCGCCGCCCCGCCCTCGCGTGCCGGAAAGGGGACGGCTCCAGCACCGAGGCTCAGGAGGTCGTCCAGGAACAGGGCGGCGCGCACCGCATCCCGGGTGAGGATCAGGCCGGGGGCTTCCAGTTCGCGGTTCAGGGCGGCGGCGAAGAGGGCGCGGGAGGATCCCCAGAAGCCTCCCCAGCGGAGGCGGCCGCTCCGGCGCAGGCGCCAGGCGGCGGCAAGATCCCGGAGGCCCGGGGCGCCGCGGAGGATCTCGACGGGATCCTCAGACCTCTGCCGGGTCCGGGGCATCCTCGCCCTCCTCCGGGGTCTCGGCCTCGAGCACGAGGAGGGCCTCCCAGGCGGCCCAGCGCTCGGCTTCCTTCTTCGTCGTGCCCCAGGCGGGCGGGAAGCTTCGCTCCCCGATCTCCACTGCCGCCTGGAAGGCCGTGGTCTCGGGGTGCTCCACCTGCTCGAGGATCCGGTAGCGCGGCAGGCCGCCGAAGCGCTTCTGGCAGAGCTCCTGGAGCCGCTGCTTCGCGTGGATGCGGGAAGGGGATTCCTCCAGGGCCCGGATCTCGGGAGCCAGCCAGCGCCGGAAGGCCTCGCGCGCCGCCTCCAGGCCGGCGTCCAGATAGATCGCTCCCAGGAGGGCTTCCACCGCGTTCCCCAGGACCGAACGCGGCACCGAGCGGCGGATCTCCAGGCTGCCGCCGGTGACGAGCCAGGGCTCCAGGCCCAGGCGCCGGGCGACGCGGGCCAGGGTGGCGCGGGCGACCAGGCGGCTCTTGCTGTCGGTGAGCCGCCCTTCGCGGGCCTTGGGGAAGCGGACATAGAGCTCCTCTGCGGCGACGAGGCTCAGGACCGCGTCGCCCAGGAATTCCAGGCGTTCATTGTGGGCCTCCTCGGCCGAGGCGTGGGTCAGGGCCTCCCGCAGAAGCTCCGGACGCCGGAAGCGGTGGCCGAGGACGCCCTCCAGAGCGCCCGGATCCGGGGAGCCGGGGCTCGTCACGGGCGGAGGATTCTAGCGCCCGGCCGGAGGCGCCCGGATCGCAGCCCGGTCCTGGCACAATCCCGGGCCATGCTCCTCGAGGTAGACGGTCTCCGCTACGCCTATGGCGAGCGCCTCGCGGTTCAGGGGGTCTCCTTCGAAGTCGCCCCCGGCGAGGTCTTCGGTCTGCTTGGCCCCAACGGCGCCGGCAAGACCACGACCATCTTGTGTCTGGCGGGAGTCTTCCGGCGCTGGGAGGGCGAGATCCGCTGGGAGGGAGAGCCGTTCCGGCCGGCGGAGCGCGTCGGAGACCGCGCCCGCCTCGGCTGGGTGCCCCAGGAGCTGGCCCTCTACGAGGGCCTGAGCGGCCGTGAGAACCTGGAGTTTTTCGGCCGCCTGCAGGGGCTTCGGGGCACGGCCCTGGCCGAAGCGGTGGACCGGGCCCTGGGTCTTGCCGGCCTCGCGGACCGGGCCCGCGACCGGGTCCGCTCCTGGTCCGGGGGCATGAAGCGGCGCCTGAACATCGCCATCGGCGACCTCCACCGCCCCGGCCTCCTGCTCTGCGACGAGCCGACGGTGGGCGTGGATCCCCAGTCCCGCAACCACATCTTCGACCGCCTCCAGACCCTGAAGAACGAGGGGCGGGCGCTGCTCTACACGACTCACTACATGGAGGAGGCGCAGCGCCTCTGCGACCGCGTCGGCATCATCCACGAAGGGCGGATCATCGCCTGCGGAACCGCCCGCGAACTGGCTGCGGCCGCCGGCGATCCCGACGCCGACCTCGAGCAGGTCTTCCTGCATCTCACCGGACGTCATCTGAGGGACGAGGGATGATCCGCGCCGCCTGGATCCTGGCCGCCAAGGACCTGCGCCTCTTCTTCCGGGACCGGACGGCGCTCCTCTTCGCCTTTCTCCTGCCGGTGGCCATCGTCCTGGCCTTCGGCTTCATCATGTCCGGGGTCTTCGGCGAGCAGGGCTCCATGGGGAGGGTCTCCCTGCTCCTGGTGGACCGGGACGGGCGGGAGGCCAGCACCGGACTCACGGATGCCCTGGAGCGGACCGGCATGGTCCGCCTGCGCCTGCGTCCCGGCGGCCGGCCCTGGACCGTCGAGGAGGCCCGCCGCCAGGTCGAGGACGGCGAGGCCCATCACGCCCTGGTGATCGAGGAGGGCTTCGCGGAGGCCCTCGTCTCCGGCGAGCTGCCGCCCCTGCGCTTGATTCGGGATCCGGGCCGGGCCATGGAGGACCGGATCGTCCGGGCTGCCCTTCTGCAGGCCATGATGGAGCTCACCCAGGGCGGCCTCTGGGTGCCGGTGATGCGGCGCAGCCTCGCCGATCTGGGCATGGACCCCGAAGGCATCGAGACCGTCACCCGCTTCCTGCGGGGCATCCAGGAGACCCTGGGGGCTTTCCTGGGCGCCCGGAGGGCGGAGGGCGCCGCCGGGGGAGCGGAAGAGGCCCCGGGCGGCGGCGGATCCTTCCTGGAGGGGGACTTCCTGGCGCTCGTGCCGGTGGAGATGGAGGACCACGCGCCGCCCGACCGTCCGAAGGAGGCGACCTTCATGCTCATCCACAACATCGCCGGGATGGGCGTGATGATGCTGATGTTCGGGCTGGCCGCCGCCGGCCGGACCCTCCTGGAGGAGCGGGACCAGGGCACCCTGCGCCGGCTGCTTCTGAGCCGCGCCCCGCGGGAGTCCGTCCTTCTGGGGAAATTCTTCTCGACCTTCCTGACCGGTCTCGTCCAGCTCGCCGTGGTCTTCGTCGTCGGCGAGATGGTCTTCCGAGTGGATCTGTTCCGGGACCCGCTGACCCTCGGTGTCCTGGTCCTCTCGACCTGCCTGGCGGTCACCGCCTTCGGCCTCCTCCTCGGCACCTGGTGCCGGACCACCAGGCAGGCCGACGGCCTCGGTACCCTCCTGATCCTGGTCATGTCCGCTCTCGGCGGAGCCTGGATGCCCCTCGGCCAGTTCGCCCTGCCGCCGGCGGTGGAACTGGCCAGCAAGTGCACCCTGACCTACTGGGCGGTGGGCGGCATCGAGAGCCATCTCTGGAACAGCCAGGGCCTGGACCACCCCGTCATCCAGACCGCCATCCTGGTCCAGCTCGCGTTCGCCGTAGCCGCTTCCCTGCTGGCCCGCTCCCTCTTTCACCGCCGCTTCCTGAGCGGCTGAGCCGGCTTCCCACGCGCTCTCCCGCCTCCGCCTTCCTCTCCCGGGCCCTCGCCTCCGCTGGTGCCTGGCTTCAGGAGGAGCCGGCCCAAGCCCGCAGGCAGCGCGACGGGCTCTCGGCCGGAACCGTCCCGGTCCGCGGGCTCGGGAGGCCTGGCCCGAGGTGGAGCTCCAGGCTGCCCCACCTCGCACGCTCCGGTGAGTTCGCGGAGAGCGGCGAGATGGTTCCTGCAGGTCCCTTCGAGGTGAAGGCCGGCGCCGGGGATCTGTTCGTCGGCCTCTTCCCGCGGCATCCAGGCTTCGGGCCTCGAGCCGGAGTGGAACCCGATGGACCGGATTCCACCGGCGGCACGGCCTCGCCGGCGCATGGCGCCAGCCGGCGGATGGGACGGACGGGGCCGAGAACGGCGCTTGCAGCCGTCCTTCTGCAGCCTCTGATCCTAGGCGCCGGGCTTCGGGGTGAGCTCCAGGGCGCCCTTGGTCTCGAGCCAGCGCTCGATCTCGACGAGTTCCGGCTTCAGGTAGCTCGGCCGGCCGTTCCAGGTGTCCTGGAAGTCGCGCCAGGCCTCGGCGGCCTGCTCGGGGCGGTCCCGGTCGATCCAGTACCAGATCGCGGCCAGGCTCACCCAGGCCGGATTCTGGGCACGTCCCTCGAGCTCGCGCACCAGGTCGCCCATCTCGTCGAGTCCGCTGCGGCTGAGGGCGCCCTCCTCGGCCCGCTGCAGGAGCAGGCTGTAGAGGAGCGCCTCCTTGGCGGCGAGGCTGTTTGGGTAGCGCGAGGCGGTGAAGCGCATGATGGCGGCCGCGTCGCGGGCGCTTCCGGTGTCGTAGTGCTCCTCGGCGATGTCGAAGAGGACCGGGTACATGGCCTGGCGGGCGCCTTCGTCCTCGGCCCAGGCGTCGAAGAGCTCGGCGGCGGCGCCCTCGTCGCCGGCGACCAGGAGGTCAGCCACCTCGGCGGCGACCTGGCGTGGCGTGCGCGAGTCGAGGTCGGTGGCGCTGCAGGCGGCCAGGCCGGGAAGGAGGAGCAGGAGAGAGAAAAGGGCGATCCGTTGCATGGCGGGTGCTTCAGGGCTGAGGGGGCTGGAAGGTGCTTCCGTCCGCGAACTCGATGCGGCGGACCTGGAGATCGAAGGCGCCGCCGTCCAACCGGCGGTAGGCGAGGACGAAGCGCCGGACCGGCTTGGTGGGGTCCGGAGCGGCCGCCAGGGCCTTCTGGCGGCGGGCGATGACAAGCGCCCACTCGGCCTCGGAGAGAAGGGCACCGAAGAAGTAGATGTCCTTCCAGGAGGTGCCCAGGAAGCTTCGGCGGAAGGCGCGTATGGCGTCGGGCAGGCGCGGGTACTGGCCCTGGTCGATGTACTGGCTGCGGTACTCACGGGCCTGCTGCACTGCCGCCAGCGGCGGCGCCCCGTCGTGCCGCCGGATCTCGCCAGTTGCCAGATCGAGGCCGTACCACCAGGGATCCTCGGAGCCGAAGGCCTGCTTCGGGATCATGACGATGCGCTCGCCGAAGAAGCGGGCCAGGTCGAGTTCGTCCTCCGGTCGGGCGAGGATCGTGGTCGCGAAGCCCTGGCTGGCCTCGCCTGCGAGTTCGCGGCGGGCCTGGCTGCGGAGGCCGGCGTCCTCCATGACCTGGCGGACCTCGTCGGCCGCGGCGGTCTCGCCGCCGGCGGCCGACCCGGGCGTCTCGTCGGGAGGCGGATCCTCGGCCTCCGCCACGGCTTCCTCCGCAGCTTCCTCGGGAGCGGCTGCGGCTGTGGATTCACCCGTCGCCTCCTCCGGCGCCGCTTCCTCGGCGTCCCCTCCTTGCTCCTCCTCGGCCACTCGCGGAGGCCGGTCCTTCTCGCCCTCAGGGGTTCCGGACTCCGGCGCCGGAGCCGCCGCCGACGCCTCGGGCGCCGGCGCGGTGGCGTTCAGGGTCCGCGGCTGCAGGCGCAGGCTGGGGGCCGGCGCCGGCGCCGGTGGCGCGGGTCCGGCGGCCGGGCGGGGCACCAGGAGGAGCCACCAGGTGAGCCAGCCGGCACCGGCCATGAGGAGGAGTTCCCGGAGCAGGCGCATCAGCGGAGCGGACCCTCCCCGAGGCGCGGCAGGAAGTCCTCCTCGTCGCCGCCGGCGGCGACGAGTTCGATGGAGACGAAGCCCAGGAGGCGCAGGTGCTGCAGGAGCTGGACGGCGACGCCGTGGCGGGCCTCGCGGTCTCCGAGGATGCGCACCGGCACTTCCTCCGGACTGCGGCCGCCGCGTGCCGCGGCCAGGGCGGCGTCCAGCTCCTCGAGGCTGGTCACCGGACCCGAGCCCTCCAGGCGGATGCGGGAGTCGGCGTCCACTTCCAGGAGCAGGGCCGCGGCGTCGCCGGCGCCGCTGGCTTCCGCCTCCACCCGTGGCAGCTGGATGCGGACCATCTCCAGGGCCTCGGTGCGCGCCGGCTCACTGGTCGCCAGCAAGGTGAAGAGCAGGAGGAAGAGGGTGTCCAGAAGGGGCGTGAGCCCCTTCGCGCCCAGGCTGCGGCGGGCCGGCCGGGCGTCCATCACGGAAGGATCTCCGGGCCGAGGATCCGCCGGGCGCGCTCGATCCAGGCCGACTCCAGCTCCTGGAGGAGGGCCAGGGCCAGCTGCCCGACGAGGAAGACCGCCAGCCCGGCGATGGTCGTGAACAGCGCCGTCGCCAGGCTGGAGCCGAGGACTTCCGGATCCACGCCGGCCTCACCGCCGCGGCCGAAGAAAGCGCGGGCGATGCCGAGGACGGTGCCGAAGAGGCCGAGGCTGGTGGCGATCTGGCTGACGCTGTCAATGCGGTCGAGGCCGCGTCGGGCGCGCAGGAGTTCTTCCTCGAAGGCGCGCCGCGCCCGCTCCGGACCCTCGCGGCGGGCCAGGGAGTTCAAGCGCAGGAGCGGCTGGCGGAGGGCCGCCCCCAGCCAGTAGAGGGCACGGTCGAGGCAGGTCCCGGCGACCACCGCCCAGGCGCCGAGGAGGGCCCACATGACCGGACCGCCCATCTCGAACCAGGTGCCGAGCATGACCGGAACCTCCAGCTCAGCGGTCCTCCGGCGGATCCCCCACCGGGAAACGAATGGCCTTGCGCAAGACCTCGGCGTCCGGCTGCAAGGGCCAGAGCCGCCAGTAGCGTTCCGGGTCGGTGCGCAGGATCAGCTCCCGCGCCCGCTCCGGATCGCGGGCCATGAGGTCGGTGAGGAGATCGGCGTCCTGTAGAGGGTCGAGACCCGGATCCTCCGGCAGGGTCGGCGCCAGGCCGAGGCCGCCGGGGGTGATCAGGGGATCGGGGGCGACACCAGTGGACTCGAACTCCGCCTCCAGACGCTGGCGCTCGCGCATCTTCGCCTCGACGGCGGCGATGGCGTCGGCGAGCTCGCCCTGGCTGCGCTCCAGGGCGGCGATCTGGTCCCGGATGGCCTGGATCTCGCGCTTCAGGGAGGCGGCCTCGGCGGCGGCGGCGCGGCGCGCGGTGTCCGTCTCGGCGGTGAGGGTGCGGTCCAGGGCGAGGTCGTACTGGGCTTGCTTCTCGGCGAGATCCACGGACAGGAGGTCGGCCTGTTCGTTCAGGGCCTCCATCCGGGTCTCGTAGAAGGCGATGGCCTCTTCCTCGGCGCGGCGCACGCTCTCGCCGCCGACCAGGAGGTCCTTGCGCAGCTGGTGCACGCGCTCGTGGAGCGCGGCGGCGCTGGGTTCGGAAGGCTGGGGCTCCTGGAGGACCGGAGCCCAGACGAGCAGGGTGAGGAAGGAAAGCATGGTGGGTGCCGGGTCAGTTGCGGGCGTCGGGGCGGGCGCCGGTGTAGGCCTCGCGCAGAAGGTCGCTGGAGCGGCTGAGAGGCAGGTTCGGAGAGGCCGCGTTCAGAGTGCTGGCGCCGAGGCGCAGATGCCGGCTGCTGGACTCCTGAAGCCAGTCCAGGACGTTGGCCAGGCCGGGGCTCGGGTTGTCGAGCCCGCCCTGGGTCTCGACCAGGCGCTGGAAGGCCTGGAAGATCTCCTGGGTGTGGGCGGTCTGGGCGAAGTTCCCCAGGTAGAGCTCGAGCTGCATGAGGTCGGCGCTCATCTGCATGCGGATGCGGTCCAGGGCGCCGAACATCTGGCCCAGGAGGAGGTCCACGTTGAGGTCCGCCGGCATGGCGCCGGTCTGGGTGGCGCGGCCAGCCCGGCGGACCAGGCTCAGGCGGTTCTTGGCGAGCTCCAGACCGTTGCGCAGGTGCTGATAGCGAAACTCCAGCTCCTGAAGCCGGCGGGCGTTCTCCGGCGTGATCCCGGGCCGGGGCCGGAAGGTCCGCTTGTCGAACTGGTCCTCGGGCAGGCTGTCCAGGAAGCGGGCGATCTCCTCCTGGGCGGCCGCCACCTCGCGCACCTTCTCCTCGATGGCCTGGACGTTCTGCTCCTCGGTGCCGAACAGGACGGTGACATCCTCCGGGCGGACCGAGGAGGCCATCTTGTTGGCGTAGTAGGAGATGCGAAAGCGCTGGGACTCCAGGAAATCCACCAGGCCGACCTGGGAGACGACCACGGTGTCCACGTAGTTCTGGATCGCTTGCAGGATCTCCTTCTCGTTGTAGCCGTTCTCGGGAGAGGCGGTGGCCTGCAGTTCCTCGAGGATCTGGGCGATCTCGACGGCCGCGCTCTGCCCGGCGGCCACCTCCTGGCGGTGGCGCTCGAGTTCCTGTTGGAACTGCTGGAACTCCCGGAGAGCGCCCTGGACATCGAGCTCCCGGATCGTCACCGGCACGGGGTCGGCCTCCTGGGCCGGCAGGGCGGCCGGGAGGAGGAGCGGAAGACCGAGAAGGGGAAGGGTCGAGCCTTTCATGATGGGTGGAGGCATGGGAGGCCACGTAGGGATGTTGAAGGAACCGTCCACGATCATTTCGCGAAAAGCGGGCCTCGTCCAGGCCAAAAAGGTCTCTCTCCACAGAGATATGTCACGCATAATCGGTAATATAACGCCCTGCCGTGCCGGCTCCCGCGCCCGCCGCCCATGT
>JALUUN010000621.1 GCA_027021325.1 Planctomycetota bacterium | reverse complement strand
CCAGGACGCGGCGACCCTCGCCGGGCGTCTCGGCCGCGACGAGAGCGGCATCCTCCTCGAGCTCATGGAGCTGGAGATCGCCGGCCGCGTCCGGCGCCTGCCGGGGGGACTCTATGATCGATCGGGCCGATGAAGGGCCGCGTCCTCCTGCTCCTGGCCGCCGCAGCACCCCTCGGCTGCAGCGGCAGCGGTCAGGAACGCTCCGGGGCCCGGCCCTGGCGGCTCTGGTCGGCGGCCCGCGAAGGGCCGGCCCCGGTGGTCGAGACCGGGAGTCTGCGCCCGCTGCGCTCTTCGCGTCTCAGCCCCTGGTTCGGGCGCAGCGAGGCGGCCGGGCCCGACGAGGCGCCGAGGATCCTCGGCGATACCCGGGACGCCGTGGCAACCCCCGCCCCCACGCGCTTCCGGGTCGAAGTCCCCGCCGCCGCGGGCCTCCTGCGCTTGCGGGGCGCCGTCCGCCGGCCGGCGGGGGCCTTCCCTCCCCATCCCCTCCGGGCCGAGGTCTTTCTGCGGCGGCCCGGCGAGGAGCGGCCCCGTTCCCTGGCCGCCCGGATCCTGCCGGATCCGCGGGAACAGCCCGCCGCGGCGGACTGGCAGGCCCTGGCCGCGGACTTCGAGGCGCCCGCGGGAGCGGTCCTGGAGTTCGTCGCTCGCAACGAGGGACCGGGCCTGGCGGACCTGCCCGGCGCCGAGGTCCACTGGGCGGAGCTGGAGATCCGCCGCTCGGCACCGGGCCCGCGGCCGCCCGACGTGCTCCTGGTCACGGTGGACACCCTGCGCGCCGACCATCTCGACCTCGAGGGGGCCTCCCTGCGGGAGCTCTTCCTGGGCGGGAGCGGGGACGGGGGCGCCTGGTGGCCGCGGGCGCTGTCCCCCTCCATCTGGACCCTCCCCTCCTACGCTTCCCTCTTCACCGCCCGCGACGACCACGGCGCCGGCCGCGGCCCCTTTCCCGCCGGCGGCCCCGACGGCGCCCCGGATCCGCGGGACTACCGGATCCTCGACCCTCTGCCGACCCTGGCCGAGGCCTTCCAGGAGGCCGGCTACGCCACGGCCATGCTGCACCAGAATCCCCTGCTCGAGCCCTGGACCGGCCTCGACCGGGGCTTCGGGCGCTACGCCCGCCTGCGCGACCGGCCCGCGGAGGCCGTCGCCGAGGCCCGAAGCTGGTGGGAAGAGCACGAGGGCTCACCGCGCTTCCTGGTTCTCCACCTCATGGCGCCCCACCTCCCCTACGACCCGGAGCTCCCCGGAGCGGGAGATGCGGCCCTGCCACCCGACCCCCTGGAGGGGAGGGACTGGGCCGGATTCCTCTCGGCGGACCACGGCCCCGAGGAGCGGCGGCGCTTCTTCGACCTGCCTGAAGAGGAACGCGAGGCCCTGCGCCGGCGTTACGCGGCCGAGGTCCGCTCGGTGCACCGCGCCCTGGAGCCCTGGATCCGCGAGCTCCGGGACCGGAGCGATCTGCTTCTCGCCCTCCACTCCGACCACGGCGAGGAACACTGGGAGCATGGGGGCTTCGAGCACGGCCACGCCTTCGTGCCCGAGGTGGCCGAGGTCGGCCTTCTCCTGCGCGGTCCCGGCGTCCGGCCCGGGGTGTACCGTGACGGGCCCTGGCGGGTCCGGGACCTCGGCCCCACCCTCCTGCGCCTGGCCGGGCTGCCCCTGCCTCCGGGTTTCGAGGGCGACCTCTTCCATCCGGCTCCGGAGGCCCGCTGCCTCCAGCCCCTCTACCGGGCCGAGCATGGCGGGCTCGTCCGGCGGCCCGGCGGGGACGCATTCCTCCCCTTCGATCCGCAGGAGGGGGCCGGCGGCCGGCCGGCGCAGACGCCCGACCCCGATCTGGCGGCCGCCCTCGCGGAGCTCGGCTACGCCGGCGGCTACTGAGACGTCTCAGGAGTCCGGCCGCAGGAAGAGAAGATCCACGACCCAGGAGGCCACGGCCAGGGTGGCCACCGCCAGGGCGAAGGTCAGGCCCCGGCGCACCGTTCCCCGGAGGATGGCCCGGCGGTCGTCGTCCCGATAGGCGCTGGCGATGCCCCCGAGCACGGCACTGAAGACCAGCAGCAGGAGGAGCTGGACGGCGAGGGTCGTCATGGCGCCTCCTCCCCCGGCGGGGCGGCGGGCGCTGCACTGTCCGGCTCGTCGGGCCCCGGCTCCCACGCGCCGGCCTCGGGATCCGGACGCCGGGCGGCCCGGAGCCAGTCCTGCTCCGCCCGGTGCCAGGCGTCCAGGGCGGCGATCACGGTGAAGAGCCCGGCGGCGGTCGTGAAGAGCAGGCCCGCATCCTGGTAGGGAAGGACCCGGGTGAAGCGCAGGTCGGCGAGCAGCACCGTCAGGATCCAGGCCACGGGACCGAGGAACATCTGCCCGGTCCAGTAGTAGGGGTGGCGCTGGCGTTCCAGGTCGGCGAAGTCGCCCAGGGCGAGGCCGAGCACGAAGAGGCCGAGGATCAGGCCTCCGAACCACAGCGCCTTGAAGCGCCGCCCGGTCCGCCAGTGGCCAAGTCCCGGGAGCAGGAGGGTGAGGAGAGCGGCGCTGCCCGGGTGGACCTGCGGCACCGGTCCGGCGGGACGCTCGCGGGCGGCCAGGACCGCGCCGGCGGCGTGGGCCGCGGCGAAGGCGGCGAGGATGCCGGCTGCGCCGCTCAGGGCGTAGCCCAGGTCGCGGTGCGGGAAGAACTCGGGATAGCGGCCGCCGGCCTCGGCGGACTGGAGGAAGAGGCCCGCGAACCAGGTGCCCGGAAAGTTGCCGAGCTCGGGGATGAGGAGGAAGAGGAGCGGGCGGCCGCCGGGGGCCACGGCCGTCCCCCAGTCCAGCTGGGCGTTGCCGACCAGGTGCAGACCGGTGAAGAACATCCCCTGGACGAGGAGGCACCAGAAAAGCCCCTGGAGAGGACGCCCTGCGCGCAGATGGCCGGCTCCCGGACACAGAAAGGAGAGCAGGATGGCCTGGACCATCCGCGTGCTGGTGTCGGGCAGGGGGCGCAGTTCCGTCGTCGTCATGGCGGCGGGGGTGCCGGGACGCCGGGAAGGAGGGTTTCTAGCAGAGAAGGAGGCTCGCCGCCATGCCGGGCTAGAATCCGCCCTCCATGATCGTCCGCCAGGCGCGCTACCGGATCCTGTACCGGGACATCGACTCCATGGGCTATCTCTACTATGGCCGCTACCTGGCCCTCTTCGAACTCGGCCGGGTGGAGTGGATGCGGGAAGAGGGTTTCCGCTACCGCGACATGGAGGAACGCCTGGGCCTGGCCCTGCCGGTGACCGAGGCGCGCTGCCGCTACCGCAGCCCCCTGCGCTACGACGATCTGGCTACGGTCCACACCTGGATCGCCGCCTGGTCGGCGACGACCCTGCGCTTCGCCCACGAGCTCCGCCTGGAGGAGGACGGCAGCCGGCTCTGCGCCACCGGCGAGGTCGAACTCGCCTGCGTGCGGCGCGGCGGCGGACGGCCGGCGCGGCTGCCCGCGGAACTGCGCGAGGTCCTCGAGCGCTGCGCCCCCGGCGCCCGCGGCCGGCGCCGGGGAGGCGAAGAGCCGGAGCGCCCCTGAAGCAGGAACCGAGAAGGACCGTGCCGGAACCGGCTCCCGCGAGCTCGGAGAGACCTAGACCCGGATCTTGCGCCGGCGCGCCAGGGCCTTCTTGCGCTTGCGCGCCTCTTTCTCCCCCGTGGTCGCGAAGCGCTTGAAGCGCTTGCGGGCGTAGGCGTAGAGCTCGTCGAAGGTGTGGAAGTGGTGGTCGTAGCCCGCGGGCTCGTCGCGGTCGCACTCGTCGGGGTGGTACTCGACGCAGATCCGCGGGCGGCGGTCGTAGGCCTGGCAGAGGTTGTTCGCCGCGAGGAAGGAGCAGCGGGTCTCGAACTGGACGTACCAGGAGCCCTCGTCCACGTAGACGCTCACGCCGTCGTGGGCCACGAACCAGAGGAGGTCCTCGAAGTCGGCCTTGCTCGTGGGCTTGTCGGTCTCCAGGGCGACATAGTGGCAGCACTGCGCCGGCAGGCAGGTGGCACACTTGGAGTGCACCGGGATGCCGTCGACCAGGAGTTCCGGGGGCAGACCCTTGGGGGTGGGGCGGACGCGGACCATGGGCGGGAGCCAGGAAGGACAGGGCGCCGCACCGGAGGGCATCCGGCCGGATTTCCGCCCTTGAAAGAGCACCAAACCGGTGCTAATTTAGGGGAGCCATGATGCGGCTCACCCGGCGCACAGAATACGGACTCATGGCCCTGGCCTGGCTGGCCCGGGCGGGGGGCCGCTTCCACAGCGTCCGGGAGATCACCGAGAACCTGGACGTGCCGCGCCGGCTCCTGGCCGAGATCCTGAAAGACCTTTCGCAAGCCGGCCTCGTCGAGGCCGTCCGCGGTCCCGGAGGCGGCTACCGCCTGCGGGAGGACCCCGGACGGCTGACCCTCGGCCGGATCGTGAACGTCCTGGAAGGGCCGACGATCTTCGCCGAGTGCTATCAGGGCGACTGCGACCTGTCGCCGCGCTGCACCATCAAGCGCGGCATCGGCGAGGTCGCCCGGCGCCTCGAGGCGGTCCTCGAGGACTTCACCCTGGAGGAAGTGGTCCACGGTCCGGCGGGTGCCCCCGCCCCCTCTCCCTCCTCCTGAATCCGCCCTTGACGCTCTGGAGCCCGCCGGGCTCCCCCCGAAGTCCATGACCGACGCCGAGACCCGGATCTACCTCGACAACCAGGCCACCACGCGGGTGGACCCGCGGGTGCTGGAGAAGATGCTGCCGTACTTCTGTGACCGGTACGGCAACGCCGCCAGCCGCAATCATGCCTTCGGCTGGGAGGCGGAGAAGGCCGTCGAGGAGGCGCGCGAGCTCGTCGCCGCCGGCCTCGGGGCCAGGGCGCGGGAGATCGTCTTCACGAGCGGCGCCACCGAGTCCAACAACATCGCCATCCTCGGCGCCGCCCGGATGTACGCCGAGAAGGGCCGGCACCTGATCACCTGCGCCACCGAGCACAAGGCGGTCCTCGACCCGATGAAGGCCCTGGAGCATGAGGGCTGGAAAGTCACGGTCCTCGGCACCGACGGGTACGGCCGCATCCACCTGGAGGAGCTGCGCGAGGCCCTGCGCGAGGACACGGTTCTCGTGTCCATCATGCACGGCAACAACGAGGTCGGAACCCTGCAGCCGATCGCCGAGATCGCAGCCCTGTGCAAGGAACGCGGCGTCCTCTACCACTGCGACGCCACCCAGACCGCCGGCAAGATGGAGATCGACGTCGAGGCCCTGGGCATCGACCTCCTGAGCTGCTCGGCCCACAAGATCTACGGCCCCAAGGGGGTCGGCGCCCTCTACGTCCGGCGCCGCAATCCACGGGTGCGTCTGGAGCCGATCCTCTACGGCGGCGGCCATGAGCGCGGCCTGCGCTCGGGCACCCTGAACGTCCCCGGCATCGTCGGTTTCGGCGAGGCCATGCGCCTGTGCCTGGAGCTGCGCGACGAAGAGACGCCGCGGATCCGCGCCCTGCGCGACCGCCTGCAGGAGCGCCTGACCACCGAACTGGACTTCGTCAAGCTCAACGGCCACCCGACGGAGCGCCTCGCCGGCAACCTCAACCTGTCCTTCGCCTATGTCGAGGGCGAGTCCCTCCTCATGGGCCTGGAGGGCATCGCCGTGAGCTCGGGCTCGGCCTGCACCAGCGCCAGCCTCGAGCCCTCCCACGTGCTCCGCGCCATGGACGTCGGCGACGACCTGGCACACTCTTCGATCCGCTTCGGCGTCGGCCGCTTCAACACCTCCGAGGAGATCGAGACCGTCGCCGACCGCACCATCGAGGCGGTACGCCGCCTGCGCGAGATGTCTCCCCTCTACGAGATGGCCCTCGAGGGCATCGACCCCCGCACCGTCGAGTGGAATGCCCACGCCTGAAGCCCCCGAAGCAGCCCTTCTCCAGCCATGAGTTACAGCGACAAGGTCATCGACCACTACCAGCACCCGCGCAACGTCGGGAGCCTCGACAAGAACGCTCCGGAC
>JALUUN010000620.1 GCA_027021325.1 Planctomycetota bacterium | reverse complement strand
GGTCGCTTCATCCTTGGGGAAGGGAGTCGCTGGAGAGAAGGCCGAGCCGCGCGAGCTCCCGGGCCAGGGCGGGGGCACCCGCGAAGGGAAGGGCCTGGAAGCCCATCCGGCGGGCGGCCTCGCAGTTGCCGGTCCGGTCGTCCACGAAGAGCAGGGCCTCGGGGGGGAGGCGGGCGAGCCGGGCGGTCCGCTCGAAGACGGCCGGATCCGGCTTCCGCATCCGATGTTCGCATGAGACGAAGGTCCAGCGCAACCATCGGGAGAGGCGGAGGCAGGACTCCAGGTCCCGGTACCAGACCGGATAGTTCGAGCACAGGTGCAGGGGAAGGCCCGTTCCGGCCAGGGCGCGCACGAGGGCCTTCATGCCGTCGAGCCAGCGCCATGCCCCCTGCAGCATCGCCTTGAAGGCCGGCAGGTCGAAAGCCCGGCCATCCCGGAACATGGAGCGGACGAAGTCCTCTTCGCCGATCTCGCCGCGTTCGAAGCGCGGCCAGACGCCGGGGCGGAGGGCCTGGAGGAACTCCTCCCGGGACATGCCGAAGAAGGCCGCCATCTCCTCCTCGAAGGGGTCGTGGACCAGGGTGCCCAGGACATCGAAGACCACCGCCCGCGGCCGCATGGCCCCAGTATGGGGGCGCGGCGGCCGCGGGCGGAGGGCGGACAGTCCTCAGTGGAGGACATGCTGGAGGGCGTGACTGGCGGCGCGGAAGTCCTGGGGCGTCGGCGGTGCCCAGGTCGTGGTTTCTACCGCCTGGACATAGAGGCGGGGCGGCAGCTCCACGGGCATGAAGAAGGTCAGCTGTCCGCCGGGCATGGGCTTCGGCGGCTGCAGCGCGCCTCCGACGAGACCCGTCAGGGGACCGAAGCGACGGTCGTCGGGCTGCGTGCCCGCGTAGAGCCAGTAGTACCGGCCCGGCGTCCAGGGCTCGACCCACCAGACGGCGACCTGGCCGGGGATCACGCTGCTGCCCAGGAGGCTGAGGCGGTCCTCCGAGCCGGGCGCGGGAGCGTAGTAGCGGAAGACGCCCGGCTCGTTGCCATAGAGGCGGACGGCGAGGCCGGCGTGGGGAGAGCCGTCGAACCAGATCTGGTCCAGGAAGACGCCGCTCCCGGCGTCCACGACGTCCATGTGGTCCTCCGAGCCGAGGCCGCCCGCGGCCAGGATCGGTCCGGTCTCCGGATCGTGCGCTACGAAGCCGATCCCGAAGCGCCGTCCGGCCGCGCCCCGGGTCCGGAACTTCGCGTCCAGGTCGGTCGTGCACTCGAAGCCGCCCTGGAGGATCACCAGGACGGTCCAGGAGCGGAGTTCCCCCGCCGGCCCGCCCAGGGGGAGTCCCTGGATCTCGTAGCTGCAGGACCGGACGCCCGGAGCCGGACCGGCACCATCTACCCAGTCGTCGTAGAGACGCAGGGTGAAGCTCCCGGCATTGCCGTCCGGATCGGGCAGGGTGCTGCAGTAGCTGAACTCGATGGCATGGATCTGGTCGGCCCTGTCCGGAGAACGGTCGAGAAGGATGGCGGTCTCGACCCACTCCTCCCCCGGCGCGGGCAGGGCGTAGCGGCCGGAGAGCCGGTCGTTCTCGAAGAGGACCGAAGGGCCGAGGGCGCTTCCGGGTTCTTCGTGGAGGAGGCTGCCCGTATCCATCCGGTACACCCCGGCGGCCGCCGGCGGAGCCCCTGGGAGGCTGGGCCGGGAGGTCTGGGCCGGAGCCGGGGACACCAGGCACGGGAAGACGACGGGCAGGAGAAGGGTGAGGCGGAACATGGCGGCAGGTCGGGATTCGGTGCGGAGAGGAACAAGACAGGCGGCAGGGGATCCGGTCACGGCAGGACCGCGAGGGCGGTGGCCCGGGAGGCGAGGCTGGCCTCCGAAGGCCCGTTCCAGGAGAGGGCGGCGAAGAACAGTTCGCCCCCGGCGAGGCCCGCGAGCGGCGGGAAGGAAGGAGGGAGGGCGAGGCTGGCCGAGGCGTCCCCGTCACCGTCCAGCACGCCGGTGCCTCCCAGAACGTAGGCGTCGAAGACGCCGTCGAGACTCCGGTTCAGAAGAGTGTCCCAGCCAAGGGGGATCTCGAGGCCGGCGAGCCACGAGGTCCCCTGGGTGAAGGAGGCGAGAAGCCGCCAGGGCTTGCCGGCCTCACTGGCCGGGAAGTCCACCTGGAAGGCGGCGCTGCTGCCGGCGGTGACGCTCAGGGAATCCTCGCTGCAGACCAGGCCGGGCTTGAAGGTGAAGAGGCGGACGCGGCCGGCGTCGGCGAGAACGCCGAGGTCGGTATGCGGCGAGGCCACCAGGAACTCGGCGAGACCATCGCCGTCCTGATCGCCGGCCGGAGCGAGGGCGTAGCCGAACTGGCCCCCGGGATCCTCTCCCAGGAAGACCGCGGCCAGGCTCCCGTCGGCGCCGGAGTAGAGGTAGGCAGCGCCGTTCCAGAGTCCTCCTTCGGAGCTCAAGGGTGCACCGGTGATCCAGTCCGGCACGCCGTCTCCGGTCACGTCTCCGAGACCGGCCACGGACCAGCCCAGCTCCTCGCCCCAGGCCGAGCCGTACCCGGCCCAGAGGATCTCGCCCGTGCGGCCGGAGTAGAGGTACAGAGCCCCGGCTCCCAGGATGCCGTTCGGATCCGTCCAGTAGGCTCCGGAGAGGACGTCGTCGTGGCCGTCGCCGTCCACATCCCCGGCACCGGCGACGGAGACGCCGAGCATGTCGCCTCCGGCTTCCCCGGCCCAGGCGTGGAGGAGGCTGCCGGTGGCGCCGGAATAGACATAGGCGGCACCCTCCATGCCGTCGCCGGTCACCGGGCTGGCCATGGTGGCACCGACCACGAGGTCCACGGTGCCGTCGGCATCCACGTCGCCGGCGGCGGCCACAGCGTTGCCATGCCAGTCCATGTGGCCGACGGGACCGGGGAGGACGTGGATCGGGCTCCCGTCGGCACCGCTGAGGACGTAGACGTTTCCGACCTGGCCCTGCCCCTGGACGGCCTCGAAGGGAGCCCCTACGACCAGGTCGGGCACGGCGTCGCCGTCCACGTCGCCGCCCAGGCCGTCCACGGCGAAGCCGAAGCCTCCCATCGGGGAGGCGCCCTCCACTTCGTAGAGGAGCCCGAGGTCTGCACCGCGGTAGACGCGCAACAGGCCGCCGGCCACGGCCAGGCCGGAGGCGTAGGGAGCGCCGGCGAGGATCTCCGGCAGGCCGTCGCCGTCGAGGTCGCCGGCGGCGGCGACGCTGTAGCCCAGCTGCATCCCGGCCTGGTCTCCCGCAAGATCCGCCAGGACGGCGCCCGTGGCCCCGGAGCGGATCTCGATCCGGCCGGCACGCGGCAGGCCGTTCCCTCCGTCGCCCGGGACACCCACCAGGTACTCGCCGATGCCGTCACCGTCGAGGTCGCCGAGAGCGGCCACGGAGCTGCCGTAGAAGGCCTGGAGGCGGTCTCCGGCGTGGCTGCGCGAGAGTGCCGCCCAGCCGCCTCCGACGATCTGGACCTGGGCGGCGAGAGGGAGAGAGGAGAGCAGGAAGAGAGCGAAGGAGAGAAGCCGGTGGGCCATGAGGATCGCAGGTTCGAGGTCCGGGTTCGCGGCCGTCAGGGACGGCCCGACTGTTCTTTCCCGGCAGCGCCGGGGTCTTACAGGCCTTCTCCCCGCCTCCGGATCCAGAGGAGCCCGGACTCGGTCTAGGATGGACGGCGATGGACGCTGCACCTGCCTGGTTCCGGGCCGCCCTCCTGCCCCTGGCCGGGATCGCCGCCGTCCTGGCCGCACCGGCCCAGGATCCGGAGGACTGCCCCTGGTGCGGCAACGATCCCCGCCGCCTCGCGGCCCTGGGAAGCGTGAGCCACGGCCCGATCGCCGTGGGCTTCGAGGGCAGCAGCAAGGACATCCGTTCCTTCTTCGAGCCGGATCCCTGGACCTTCCTCGAGACCGCCCACGTCCGCTGGGCCTCCAGCCTCGGCCCGCAGCGCCTGAGTGCCCGCGACCGTAAGCGCCTGGAACCGGTCTTCGAGGAGATCGCCGCCGCCCTTCCGGACTTTCCCAGACCAGGCCGGATCCAGCGCCTCGATCCCTGGGAGCGCCTGCACCTCCACGCCTGGCGCCTGGAGCGTTTCTATGAGCGCTTCCAGCGGATCCTTGGCGTCACCGATGCGGATTTCCCGGCGACGCGCGCCGCCGGCGGCCCCTACATGGGCAACGGTCCCTATCTGGGGGAGGCGGAGAAGTTCGAGTTCCTCCTGTTCCGGCGCCGCAGCGACTACCAGGCCTACACGGAACGCTTCCTCGGCGTCCGCGTCACCGACTCCCTGCGCTGGCACCACCGCGATCCCCACAAGCTCGTCGGCGTCCTCGTCTGCGAGGACAGCGACCTGCGCGACGACCGCTGGCTCTATCCGCACCTGGTGCACAACATGAGCCACATGATGCTGGCCGCCTACAAGCACTTCAGCTACGACCCTCCGGTCTGGCTGGACGAGGGCCTCGCCCACGCCATGGAACGGGAGGCGGACCCCGAGTCCTGGACGCGGGAAGGCGAGGAGGGCACCTACCGGGAGCGCGGGCGCAGCCAGGACTGGAGCAAGACCGTTCCGGCTCTCGTGCGCCGGGGACGCGCTCCCTCCTTCACCACCCTCCTGAACCGCCACACGATCGGCGAGCTCCGCGACGAGGAGCACGCCACCTGCTGGTCCCTGGTCCGCTTCCTCCTCGAGGAACACCCCGAAGGCTTCGCCCGTTTCCTCGGAGGGGTGAAGGGCCAGCTCGACGAGCGCGGCTACCCGAGCGGCCACGACCTCCTCGGCCTGCAGCGGCGGCTGCTGCGCGAGATCTGGGGATGGACCCCTCAGGACCTGGAGGAGGCCTGGAAGACCTGGGTTCTCGAGGGCGGCCACGCACAGCCTTCAGGCTCCTGAGAAACGGCCGCGTCACCACCACCCCCGGCCCGTTCCGGGCCGCGGAAACCCGGCGGAACCACCGGGGCCGGACAGACGGCTCAGGAGCCGGGGAGGTAGCGGGCCGGCAGTGGCAGCCCTTCTTCCTCGGGCTGCCAGGCGAGGGACAGGATCCACCAGCGCTCGCCGTCGAAGACGAGCTGGAAGGAGTTCACGCCTCGGAGGAAAGGCTCCCCCTCCCGCCGCCGCCGGCCCTCGTAGGTGCTGAAGACATGGGCCAGGTTGCCGAAGCGCTCCACCACCCGATGGACCTCGGTCTCGTGGAAGCCGTTCTCCAGCAGAAAGGGACCGACGTTCTCGATGTAGTCCCCGGGTCTCATGACATGAGGCCGCGGTCCGTCCGGAGTACGGACCAGGGCCACGAGCCGTCCGTGCTCGGGCAGGAAGAGGCTCTCGAAGAAGGGCCAGTCACGGCGCTCGCCGGCGTCTCCCGAGAGGGTCCCGTACACGGCGGCAAGAATGCCATCCAGACTGCGCAGGTCGTAGGCGTCGGCTTCGGCATCCGGCGACGTGCCTGGATCCTGGCGGCCCTCGGGAGGCACGCCGGGTTCCTGCGGCCCGGACGCGGAGCGCAGTCCACCGGCGGTCAGGCCCTCGCGGCCTTGCGCCTCCTCGGCCCTGCGCTGGAGCTCCTGGAGCCGGGAGCGCTGCCGCGGGCTCAGCCAGACCTCGGCGTCGCCTCCGCTCCCAAGGCTCGCGTTCACACGCAGGGCCTGGAGCGGAGTCAGCTCGAGGGAGGCCAGGGGGCTCTGGCGCAGGTAGTAGAGACGGTCCTCGGGCCGTGCGGGCCGCGGCGGGCCGGAAAGGAGTGCAGCCTCGATCCCCTCGACGCCTCCGGCAGCGGCGAGCTGGCGGGCATCCAGGGCCCAGACCCGGTTCGCGCAGCCCCGATCCCGGGCCATGCGCACGAGCTCCTCGTAGGGGCTCCACGCCGGGTCGAACTCGACCTCGACTACCTCCTCCGCCCCGACGAAGCCGACCCGGCTGCGGAGCACGCCCGGGATCGAGGCCAGACCGGCCTCGCCTTCCCAGAATCAGGTCATGGCGAAGACCGCGCGCT